>CBDUNQ010000124.1:0-6572 GCA_965368625.1 uncultured Gammaproteobacteria bacterium | reverse complement strand
GCGACGGGTAATGCTGCTGGCCAGCCGTGGATCGAAAAACCGGCAACCAAAGGAACCCAGTACGCCATAAAAGGAATTCATGATGATCTTGATGGCCTGGGAAAGGGCGGTATTGCCTTGCTGCTTGGCGGTATCCCGCTGTGCCCAGAGATGGCTGATCAAATCCGGCAGAATAGGTTCCGTGCGCGAAAAGCGGCCGCCCAGAAAACCCGGAATCGGATCATCACCAGGTGCCGCCAGGCCCAGTGGGTCGATCTTGAAGGTGCGGATGATACTGGGATAGAGGCTTTTGAAATCCAGTACCAGCACGTTTTCGTATAGCCCGGGCTTGGAGTCCATGACAAATCCCCCGGGACTGTGGGTACGATTTTCATTACTGCCCACATCGGGTGCTACCCGGCCGTGGCGATGCAGACGAGGCAGGTACAGATGATCAAAGGCGGCTACGGAGCCACCCATGCGATCCATGGCCAGGCCGGTCATCTGTGCGCGCAACACGGCAAAGTCAAACAGGTTTGTATGCTTGAAAATGTCCACCACCAGTTGACAGTCTTCCCGGTTATAAGTGGCGAGTTGTGCCTTGTCCTCGGCAAACAGCCGACGTATCTCGGTTACTTTATCCTGATTGCCGGCAATCAGCTTGCCACGACCCAGTACTGCTTGCGCCACGTCTTCCAGGGCGAAGCTTTCAAAGGACCAGGTGGCCGAACGCAGGGTATCAATACCATCCAGTACCACTCGGCCGGGCAGGCGGATCAGGCGCGGTGTTTCATTTGCGGAGGTATTGGACCAGAGGGCGGGTTCACCACCGCGCGCAAAGGCGAAATCGATCCCCAGAGACTGACATTTCCGGTACAGGAACCGAAGGTCAAAATCCACCACATTCCAGCCGATGATGAGATCCGGGTCAGTGGTTTGAAACCAGTGGAAAAATGCCTGTAGCAAATGTCGTTCATCGGGAAACAGATGCAGTGCATCCTGTCCGTTTGAAGCCGATGCTGTGTCTACCATGAATACCCGGGCGTCATCTTCCGTAACGACCGCGATGGAATACAGGTCCCCTTCAAGATCGGAGGTTTCAATATCGAGCGAGACATAACGCAAGCGGGGTTGATAATGCGCCGCGCGCAAGCTGGCATCACTGATTTCCAGGTATCCCTCGCGGGGCTCCAGGTTCCCCCTGACTTCAAAGGATGCCGTAATAAAGCGCTCCATGAGATAACGGTCATCGGGCTTGAGGTCGGATTCATAGAGGGGGATATGCTGGTCCTGTGCAATGGACTTCAATTTGTAGAGGTCACGCTGTTGCTGAAAATACAGGCCATCAACGGGGTCGCCCTCCAGGTTCACAAGTTCCAGCGGCTTACGTTGTACCTTGCACTGTGTGTGCATGCCCGGGTCAAGTGTCTGGTTACGGGCAATGAAGCACAATGCCTGCTGCTTTGGTACCGTAATCCGCAGTGGTCCGCGTTCACTCTGGGCCCAGAATACCAGCTCCACCCCCTGTGGAGTGTCGCGCCATTGGCGGGTAAGTAAAAAACCGGGGAGGATAGACGACATACCCTGTTATTCTATCTGGCTTTCACTATGTGCACCATGGCCACTTTTTGTGTTGTGACCCAGGAAAAATATCCGCCGTCATTGCAAACACTTCAGAACCCCTTTGGGTTTCATCAAGTAGTTCTTACGCTACGCTCCGGTCGCGCAGGGAAGCAATCTCGTACCGTCGGCACCCTTCAGTGGGGTTTCTCTGCGCCAGGCACAGCGGAGATCCGGAATTTCCAAGGCCACCTGCCAACGTCTTGGGATACCGGCCTGCGCCGGTATGACGATGCTTTTATAAGCCTGCGTGATGGGATACCGGCCTGTACCGTACTCTGCTGAGATATTCCCATAAAGTTTGTTGTAGCCTTCTTTAATACTTGATAATATTCAAAAAAAGCCCTGGCATTGATTTCAATTGCATCCCCTTTGGAGTCACTTGCTACGCACAAGTCTCCATTGCCTGTGCATGGACTCACGTTTAGTGGGCCCGGGTATAACATCTGCTTGCTGTGTGCAGCCACTTGTCTGTGGTTTTTTTCGTAACGCTCCATTTGCCGGTACGGGATGCAGCGCTCAGATAGTCAGGAATATGACGCCATTGCACCTGACTGACAGTGGGCACAGCACACGCCGGACACAAATCGTACACAGAAAAGTTACGTGACCTGGCGTGGTAAAAATGGCACAATTTTGTGTGCTCTCTTGGTAATAAGGAATATACCTTGACTCATATCGGCTGCTCGAAGGCTTTTCGAAACTTCCTGCTGTGTCTGTTCGCGCTTGCCAGCAGCATCACAGTATCCCATGCACAACCTGCGTTACAGTGTAGTCCCAATCTGTATCAGGTGATCAACCCGGTTACCCCGGGGCAGCTCAATGTGCTGGACCCTTCCACCGGTAGTTACAGCCAGATCGGCACGCCACAGGGTGGCTACAATGGGGCAGCCTACAATTCCGCCGATAATTTCATTTATGCATTGGATTCCACCGGTTTTGTGCAAATTGATGCCACTGGGCAGAAACGTACCCTGACCCTGACCATCGTATCCGGGAATCCACCCAATACCCCGTCACTGGGATATGCCGGTGATTTCGACACGGCCGGTAATTACGTGGGGGGCACAGGCACCGAGCTCTGGTTGATTAACAACATCGATCCCGTGGCACTGACAGCAGATTCCCGTGAATTGACCATGATCGGTACATCCGCTTCGGCCGATCTCGCCTACATACCCGGTGTGGACCGCTACTATGGTACCAATGGCACGACACTGCGTGAGATTGATGTGGATGAAGGGGCACTTACCGCGACCGTAACCAGCAAGGCGCTGGGGTTGGCGGATACGGGTTCCTTTGGCGCCGGTTGGGCCGATCAGACGGGTTCACTGCTGTTTTATAACAACACCAGCGGCAATATCTGGCAGATCACCGATTACACCACGGCATCCCCACTGGGTTCGCTCTTGTTCAGCAGTCTCAGTGTGGGCAACAACGATGGCATGAACTGTACGCTCAGCTCTCTGCTGGGAGATGCGGATATCGATGGTGCGAAGAATGCCGTGGATGCCGACAATGACAACGATGGCGTGCCCAATCTGATTGAAGGTTATGGAGATGCCGATGGGGATGGCATTGCCAATGCCTTTGATCGGGATTCCGATAATGACGGCATCCCCGACTCCGTGGAATACGGGCTTACCGGTGATGCGGACCAGGATGGCGTGCTGGATGTGGTGGAAGATGCCGATGAAGACACCATACCCGATAGCTGTGATGTGGATCAGGCAGGCGGTGCTGATACTGACCTAGACGGGATCATCGATAATTGTGATGTAAGCCAGACCCTGGGTACCGATACCGATGGCGATGGCATCGATGACAGCTTCGATCCCGACCGGGATGGCGATGGCCTGGCGGATATCATCGATCCGGATCAAGGGGGCACGGCGGTGACCGTAGTGGATACGGATCTGGATGGGGTTGCCGATAATCTGGATCTGGATTCGGACAACGATGGCATTCCCGATAGCGTGGAAGCCGGCACCACCGATAGCAATGTGGATGGCATCGTGGATGCCATGACCGATAGTGATGGCGATGGTATTCCCGATTCAGTGGATGTGGATCAGGCCGGTGGCTCCGATACCGACACGGATGGCATCATCGATACGGCCGATGTGGATATCACCGCGGGTACCGACACGGATGGCGATGGCATTGATGACAACTTCGATCCCGACCGGGACGGCGATGGCCTGGCAGACAGTTTTGATACCAGTGCCGGGGGTACACCGGTAAGCCCGAGGGACAGTGATAGCAATGGCACGCCGGATTTCCAGCAACGGGACAGTGATGGCGACACCATTGTGGATGCGCTGGAGGGGGATGTGACCACCGACAGTAATGGTGACGGCATATCCGATACCATGCTGGATAGCGATGGTGACAGCATCCCGGACAGTGTGGATGTGGATCAGGCCGGGGGCTCCGATGCTGACAGTGATGGCATCATCGATACCGCGGATGTGGACCTTACTGCAGGCACCGATGCTGACGAAGATGGCATTGATGATGCCTTTGACCCCGATGACAATGGTGATGGGCTAGCCGATGCGGGAGATCCCACGCGCGGCGGAACCGCCGCAGGAGTAACCGATACCGATGGTGACTCGGTTCCCGATTATCGCGACCTTGATACGGATAATGATGGCATACCGGATCAAATCGAGGTTGGGCCAACGCCATCCAGTCCTCAGGATACGGATGGCGATGGCGTGCCCGATTACCGTGATGTGGATTCCGACAATGATGGTATCCCGGATTTACAGGAAGCCGGTGGAGTGGATGCCAATGGCGATGGTCGCGTGGATGGCTTTACCGATGCCAATGGCGATGGCTTGCATGATGCCTATGCCAGCAGCCCGCTTCCGGATCGTGACTCTGATAGTGATGGTACGCCCGATCGTCGGGAGCTGGATTCCGATAACGATGGCATCAGTGACCTGGTGGAAGCCGGTGGCACCGATAGCAATGCCGATGGATTGGTGGATGGTTTCACCGATGGGGATGGCAATGGCTACGATGACAGCCTGCAGGCCAGCCCGCTGAGCCCACCCGACAGCGATATGGATGGCACTCCCGATTTTCAAGATCCCCTGGACAGTGACAATGATGGGATTCCCGATGCCACGGAAGGAACCGGTGATGCCGATGGCGATGGCATCGGAAATCATCTGGATCTGGACAGTGATAATGACGGTATACCCGACGCCACGGAAGGTTCAGCCGATGCCGATGGCGATGGCATCAGCAACTTTCTGGACCTTGACAGTGACAATGATGGCATTCCCGATATTCGGGAATCCGGAGCCGATGCGGATACTCTGGATACGGACAATGATGGTCGCATTGACAGCGGCTTCGCGGTGGGTGGCAATGGCCTGGCCGACGTGGTGGAAACCAGTGTGGACAGCGGTACCGCCGACTATAACGGGGATGGGGCAGGGGATAATCCAACGGATACTGATGGTGACAGTCAGCCGGATTATCTTGATCTGGATGCGGACAATGACGGCATCAGTGATCTGGTGGAAGCCGGTGGCACCGATAGCAATGCCGATGGATTGGTGGATGGTTTCACCGATGGGGATGGCAATGGCTACGATGACAGCCTGCAGGCCAGCCCGCTGAGCCCACCCGACAGTGATGCCGATGGCACTCCCGATTTTCAGGATCCCCTGGACAGTGACAATGATGGGATTTCCGATGCCACGGAAGGAACCGGTGATGCCGATGGCGATGGCATCCCCAACCATCAGGATCTGGACAGTGACAATGACGGTATTTCCGATGCCACGGAAGGTTCGGCCGATGCCGATGGCGATGGCATCAGCAACTTTCTAGACCTCGACAGCGACAATGATGGCATTCCCGATATTCGGGAATCCGGAGCCGATGCGGATACCCTGGATACGGACAATGATGGTCGCATCGACAATGGTTTCCTGGTCGGCGGTAATGGTCTGGCGGATGTAGTGGAAACCAGTATAGACAGTGGTGTTGCCGACTATGATGGGGATGGCATAGGGGATGCACCCCGTGATTCCGATGGTGATAGTCAACCCGACTACCTCGAAGTCGATGCCGATAATGATGGCCTTACCGATATTGTCGAGGCCGGTGGTGTGGATGGGAATAATGATGGGCGCGTGGATGGCTTTGTCGATGCCGACCTCAATGGTTATGACGACAGCCTGCAGGCCAGCCCGCTGAGCCCTCCCGACAGTGATGCCGATGGCATTCCCGATTTTCAGGATCCCCTGGACAGTGACAATGACGGAATCCCTGATCCCGTGGAGGGTACCGGCGATGCCGATGGTGATGGCATTCCCAACCATCTGGATCTGGACAGTGACAATGACGGTATACCCGACGCCACGGAAGGGGCAGGGGATGCCGATGGCGATGGCATCGGTAATTACCTGGATCTGGACAGCGACAATGATGGCATTCCCGATATTCGGGAATCCGGTGCCGATGCGGATACCCTGGATACGGACAATGATGGCCGCATCGATAGTGCTTTCCCCGTAGGAGGCAATGGTCTGGCCGATGCAGTGGAAACCAGTGTGGACAGTGGCGTCACCGACTATGATGCAGACACCATCGCGGATCAGCCGCGGGATACGGATCATGATGGCATAGCGGATTTTCTGGATGTGGATTCAGACAATGACGGGATGTCGGACCTGGTGGAAGCCGGTGGCAATGATACGGATGGCAACGGGCGGGTGGATGGTTTCATTGATGCCAATCTTGATGGCTATGACGATACTCTGGCGGCGGCTCCCTTACCGCTGCCGGATACCGATGGTGATGGCGTGGTGGATGTAAGGGATCTGGACAGTGACAATGACGGTATTCCCGATGCGGTGGAGGCGGGCGCCATGGACCTGGACCGGGATGGTGTGGTGGAGAAATTTGGCGTCGAACCTCGGACCATTCTTGAACTGGCCAATCGGGCCGAT
>CBDUNQ010000123.1:0-6611 GCA_965368625.1 uncultured Gammaproteobacteria bacterium | reverse complement strand
CCCAATCACCCGATGACGCCCCCGATGAGTCCCAGGATCCGTCCCAGAATGAATCCCAGGAGCAATCCCCGGGCAATGAATCCCCGGGCAAGGAATCCCAGGACAACCGCAATGATGCATCGGACGCGGAATCCACGGACAGCAACCCAGCGGACCAGAATCCCCAACAGCCGGGACAGACAGGTGAGGACAGTTCGCAAGAGGGTGATTCGCGTGGCGCCAACCCGGACCGCGACACAACCGATCAAGAAGCGTCCGGTGACGGCAATGGACCTCCGCCAGCCACGGATGATGAGTCCCAGGGCAAGAATCAACATTCGGCAGAGGATTCAAGCCCGGAGCTAGACCCGCCTGCCGATACCACGGGTGGTTCTGAGAGACAGCAACCGGGTGACCCGCCGCAAGCGACCCACTCACAGGGGGGCGCCATGGACCCGCCACCCGGGGAAGAACCTGAATCCGTTTCCGCCTCGGAGCAATGGCTACGCCGCATACCCGATGACCCCAGTGGTCTGCTACGGCGTAAGTTTCTCTATCAATATCAGCAACAGTCACGTCCCACTGCACCGGAGGAAGAGCCATGGTAAGCCCTCTGCGTATCCTGTGGCTGGCCCTGTTCTGCTGGATCGTGATGCCCGGCAGCAGCATGGCAGCCACCATCACTGCCTCGGTGGATCGTAACCCCGTAGCCGCCATGGAATCCTTTCAACTGATGTTCAATGTGCAGGGAGAACTGGATGATGAACCCGACTTTTCCCCACTGGAAACCTATTTCGATATCATCAGCCAGAACCAGAGCAATCGTATCCAGATCATCAATGGCCAGATGGACCGCACCCACCAGTGGGTGCTGACCCTCATGGCCACTCAAGCGGGGAACTACACCCTGCCCGCCATTGCCTTTGGCAACGATCGCAGTAATCCCATATCTCTTACCGTGAAGGCCGCCAGCACCGATCTCAATGACGAAACGGGGCCCCTGTTCCTGGAAACCGAAGTGCACCCTGAAAAAGCCTATGTACAGGGACAGGTATTGTATACGGTCCGCTTGTATCGCTCCGTCAATTTGCGCAGTGGCACCCTGAGCGAACCCAAGGTCAGCGGCCTGGAAGCCATCATCGAAAAACTGGGTGAAGATCAGTCCTACGAAACCCAACGCAATGGCGTACGATATATTGTGGTGGAGCGTCGTTATGCCCTGTTCCCACAACAAAGCGGTACCCTGACCCTGGAACCCACGGTGTTTCAGGGTCAGATTCTGGAAGCCAGCCGTTTCGCCTTCAATGACGTGGTGAAAACCAGGCGAATCGCTTCACAAGGCCACGAAATCACTGTCGCCCCCATACCTGCAAATGCCGGAAAGCCCTGGTTACCCAGTACCGAAGTGAAACTGGTGGAGGAATGGCCCAGTGATCCTCCTGAATTTCATGTGGGTGAACCCCTGACCCGTACGCTGACCCTCATGGCCCAGGGTATCAGTTCGGCGCAGTTGCCAAGCCTTTCCCGCGAGCTGGCCGATGGCTTGAAACGCTATCCCGACCAGCCACTGCTCAAGGATGATATTCAGGAACAGGGTTTACTGGGCATTCGCCAGGAAAAAGTGGCTATCATGCCTACCCGGCCGGGTCGCTATACCCTGCCCGCCATTGAAATTCCCTGGTGGAATCTACGCACCGGCAAGGCGGAAGTGGCGCGCCTGCCGCAGCGCACCATTGAAGTGATGGCCAGTCCGGGCAACCCGGCGGATGAGGGCACAAGCCAACAAACCATCGAAAGCCAAAGGGAAACCCCGGCGCAAACCACCACGCCTGTCGCTGGCACCGGTGATCATGAAGCCCCCGCGGCAAGGAAAGTGGTGAATGCCGGCTATTGGCCCTGGATCAGCATGCTGCTGGCACTGGGCTGGGCCATCACCGCCATCCTCTGGTGGCGACAGCACCGATGGCAAACCACAACGCCACTTCACCGGCGGACCAATTCCGTGAGCGCGATCAAAAACGCCTGCGGCAAGAGGGATGCCCATGCCTGTAAGCGGGCCCTGCTCGCCTGGGCCGGCCAACAGTGGCCACAACACCCCCCCACCAGCCTGCAAACCCTGGCGCAACAGGTGGATGGTGAATTCAGCACTGCAATACAAGACCTGAATCGGGTACTGTATGCAGAACAGAACCATGAATGGAATGGGGATGCACTCTTGCGTGCCCTGCAGCATTGGCGCAAGCATGCACACCATGCCTCTGCTACCCGACCTGTGGACATCGCACACTTGCACCCCGTACGGGAAAATACTCAATGAGTGAACATGACTATGACCTGCTGGTGGTGGGCTCCGGCCCCGGTGGTCAGGCGGCAGCCATCGCCGCTGCCCAACTCGGGAAACGCGTGGCCATTGTCGAGCGCAAACCCTATGTGGGCGGGGTAAGCCTGCAAACCGGCACGATTCCCAGCAAGGCGCTACGGGAAGCCGCCTATCTGCGTTCACGGGATGCCGGACTGGGGATGCGCAACCGTTGCCAGGAACCGGCAACACTGGATCCCGGATTTCTGCGCTGCGCATTACGGCAGAAAGACCATATCATCGATCACAAGGAAGCCCAGTTGCTGAGCAAGCTCATGGATGCGGGCATTACCCTGATACCCGGAGAGGCCCGCTTCCTGGACCCGCACCGCCTTGCTATCAGTCACGCCAGTGGAAAACAGACCGAAATCACCGGTACCTTCATTATCCTGGCGACGGGATCACGACCGCGGCGACCCACAGATATACCCTTTGACAAGGCGCGCATACTCGACTCCAGCTCCGTATTGAAAATGAAACACCTGCCACAATCCATGGTGATTGTGGGTGGTGGCGTGATCGCCTGTGAATTCGCCACCATCTTCGCCCCCTTGGGCGTGCGTATTACCCTGGTCGACTCCCACCCCCAACTGTTGGCCTACCTGGATGATGACCTGGTGGAACAACTGGCGGCCAATTTTCGTGACATGGGTATACAGCTGCACATGAACAGTCGGCTGCGCAGTATTTCCCTGAATGACCAGCAGGGAGTGCAACTGGAAACCGAACAGGGGGATACCCTGCAGGCCGAATGCCTGCTCTATGCCCTGGGACGCGAGCCCAACTATAGCGGTCTGATGCTGGAAAATGCCGGCCTTCATGCCGATGATCACGGCTGGGTGCGCATCAATGATGACCATCAAACCACCCAAGCCCATATCTATATTGTAGGAGACCTGGCTGGCCGCCCTTCACTGGCCTCCACCGCCATGGAACAAGGACGCATCGCCGCCTACCACGCCTTTGACCGGGCCCATGCCGGCAGTCGTGGCCCGCTCCCCATGGCCATCTATACCATCCCGGAGGTTTCCTATATAGGCGAGACCGAACGCCAGCTGCAAGCCCGCGCGGCACAGTATGTGGTGGGTAAGGCGGATTACCGGGATGTCGCCCGGGGACAGATCATCGGCAATGAAACCGGCTTGCTCAAACTTCTTGTGGACAGGCACAGCCGCGAACTACTGGGAGTACACATTCTTGGCGAATCCGCCAGCGAACTGATTCATGTGGGACAAATGGCCATGACCTGCGGCGCCAGCATCGACACCCTCGCCACCACGGTCTTCAACTACCCCACCCTGGCCCAGTGCTACAAGGATGCCGCCCTGGCATGCCTGCAGCAACTCGAGTAAGCAAGGCGTACTTGTTACTCGTACAAGCGGGTGTACTATTCTCCACCTGAACGCCTACTAACAGCGTGCCGGGAGTAATGAAAATACCACGTATTTTCCACATTACGCACACGGCGTACGCTATCCTCCCCTGACGGCGGATGGTAGTATTTCTTTCAGTTGTTCATTTGTCCCGGAGTACACATGGAGTCATCCCCCTTACACCGAATTGTCATTGTCGGCGGCGGTGCCGGCGGCCTGGAATTGGCGACAAAACTCGGTAAAAAACTCGGAAAATCAAAACAGGCCCATATCACGCTGGTTGACAGTTCACGCACGCATATCTGGAAGCCCTTGCTACATGAAGTGGCCGCGGGGACCTTCGACTCCTATGAAAATCAACTGGAGTATCTGGCGCAGGCAGCAAAAAATCATTTTCGATTCCGCCTCGGTCGTATGGTGAATCTCAATCGCGAGAAACGTGAAATCGAAGTTGCACCAACCTACAACCAGGAGAATCAGGAAATCATACCGGCACGCAGCTTTCCCTATGACACCCTGATACTTTCCGTAGGCAGTGTCAGTAATGACTTCAATATCGAAGGTGTGCGCGAACATTGTCTGTTTCTGGATACCAAGCAGCAGGCGGAATCCTTTCAAGGCCGCTTGCTGGAATCCTTTGTACATGCCCATGCACAAGGGAAACCCCTGCATGCAGGGCAACTGGATGTGGCCATCGCCGGCGGTGGTGCAACCGGCGTGGAACTGGCGGCACAGTTACACAAGGTATCCCGCTTGTTCAAGGCCTACGGACTGGATGAAATCAGTCCCGGAGAAATCAAGATCAGTATTATAGAAGCGGCTGATCGCATCCTGCCCGGATTACCGCCATCCCTTTCTCACTCCACGCAAGCGGAGCTGGGCAAACTCAATATCGAAGTATTGACTTCGGAGCGTGTAGTAAAGGCCACATCCGACGCCATCCATACGGAAAGCGGAAAGATCATCACGGCAAACCTGAAGATCTGGGCTGCCGGCATCAAAGCACCGGATTTTCTCAAGGATCTGGATGGCCTGGAGACCAACCGCATTAATCAGCTGGTGGTCAAATCCACCCTGCAAACCACCCGGGATGACAATATCTTCGCCTTCGGTGACTGTGCCGCCTGCCCCTATCCAGACAGAGAAGGGATTGTGCCACCCAGGGCACAGACGGCACACCAGCAGGCATCCACACTGGTGCGCAGCATGTGCCACCGGCTGCGCGGAGAAACCCTTCCCATGTACCGTTACAAAGATTATGGCTCTCTGGTTTCCCTGGGAAAATACAGCACCGTGGGAAATCTTATGGGGAATCTGCTGGGCTCGGTTATGGTGGAAGGTTTCATCGCTCGCATGGTTTACCTTTCATTGTATAAACTGCATCAACTGGCATTGTTCGGTTTTTACCGTACCACCATGCTCAGCATCGCCCACCTGTTCCGCTCCACGGTGCATCCGGAGATCAAGCTTCATTGATTCCGTTTCAACAGATACCCTGCTGCACATGGGAATCTGCCTGAGTGAATACCGGATGCATCATCAAGCAAGACTTGGGGACAACCCTATTGAATCATTGCGATTGCTGAATGATTTGTATGCCCGGCCTGTATAGCAGGGTATATGACATCATTGCATGATTTTAGGGATATATTTCCCATGATCAAATGATGCAAGCCCGCAGCGCCTCACCCCTGATGACCACAAACCATTCAGACCCGCCATGGCTGAGTGGTCTGGGTAAAACCACTGAAGATGCGCGAATTACTCCACCGAACCGCAACCCTATAGGGAAAAGAGTCAATGTGAGCTATGTAGAAATTGGGTGGCGTCCCTGCCATACGACTTCCATGTTGCGCATGTACTCTACTCATGAAAAAAAAGATTGCAACAATGTCTGTAACAATTTGCCTTCACCACCTGCATGGGTCGTACGCCACTTTACATTCTTGATCGATAAACCTGTTCAAACCCCTACTCATGATCAAAATCATGAATCGACATTCCCTGTCAGCTCGACTTCCCCTCTTATTCGCACCAATATAGGTCATAAAAATAAACCAAGAGAAATTAAAAAAAACCAGTAAACATCACCCGATCAGGAAACCGGGGCTGTTCATTCCGCATTACTTTACCCTCCCTGTCGCCATTACATCAGATCCTGCACACCCAATACCGGCATAGGGGAATACAGCGCAGCGACAAAAAATGTTAGTCAAGGAACCTAACGATGGCCAATTAATCAGAAGTTTCTTATACAGTACTGGACAATAGTTCAAATTCGGGCCTGGCTTCCATTTTCCCTATATACAAACCGGAAAACTGAAGTATGCTTTACTTCTGTGTGGCCATGGCCTGTGAATCACAGATACCAACACGCATACCAACCAGAAGAATATGCTTACATAAATATACAATGCTTTACGCTGTTTTATTCAGGGAGGAAAAGCGGTGAAATCATCTGCGCATCTCTATTGCGTCGCATACCTGTTCATCTGTTTCGTTTCATATCCAGGCTACGCAAGCAGCGTGCATGACCCTGTAAAAAACCCGCCACATCCTGGGCAAGATCCTTTGCTGCACAGTCACTCGGGAATCGTTTTCGAGATTGAGACAGAGCCAAGGAAACATTGGACCCACACGCTGGATAACAATCCCATACAAGCCATGCTGCTCCTGTCACAAGCCATGAATTTCCATTCTGGCTATTTCAGCATGCCAGATACCCCCTCCAAAGCTGACAATCCCTCATCCCGTGTATTCCACAATGCGCCACGGAATCCATTCATTTTCACGGACACCAATCATTCACTATTTTCACTCTCCTTATGGCCATCCAGCTCATTGCCTGTCACAGGCCAACTGGGTAATACACTATTCAATGATCCACTGAGCACATTTAT
>CBDUNQ010000122.1:0-6657 GCA_965368625.1 uncultured Gammaproteobacteria bacterium | reverse complement strand
TGCCGTACCCAGTCCTTCCTGCAGATACAGACTGCGGGCGATACCATCCGGATCAAGCTCCACATGCACATGGCCGAGATTACCCGCCGCCTCCGCCAGTTCCGGTAGTGGCAGGGTTTCCTGTATCGGGCCCCCGGGGTAACTCAGGGTCATCATTACCGGCAACACCACCCGGCCATTGCGGGTAATGGCTTGCTGCAGGCGCACATCACTGTCCGGATCGCCGGGCACCGGTTCGGCAAAGATGATATCCAGACCTACCGCACGTGGTTTTTCCTCGCTGAGACGATCAAGCAAGCGGCCATGCAGGGTACGCGGCCAGGGCCAGCGCCCATGTACCGCCAGACTGGCTTCATCAATGGCGATAATGACAATGTCCGAAGCGGCCGGACGTTCCCAGAAGCGCAATTGTGCATCATAGATCAACTGGTCCCAGCGCCATAACCAATTGGTCTGCACCAGCAGACTACCCAGACCCAACAACAGTAATGCGAGACCGAAACGCTCCCGTAAGGCAATACCACCGCTGCCCTTAGCCATTACACCAGTAATAAAAAGATCAGCGGCACGGCCAGGGGCCAGTAACTGCCCGGTGGTACCTCGATCTGTTGTGTAGTGCCAAAGGGCCCCGCATATCCTGTTTCATCAATGGCGCGCACCCGGAAATAATAACGGCGCGACGGTGGACGACTGATCTGTACACCGGGTTCATTCACCGTCTGATCCAGAAGCAATGTACTGAAGTGTTCATCCTCGGCCAGTTGAAATTGATACTTCAAGCCTTCACCAGCGGATTTCCAGCGGAAGGTCATGGCATTTTTGTCCACGGCCGGTGCTTCAATCTGGGGTGAGTCGGGTATGGCTTTATACTCAAAAGATTGCACATCGCTGAATGGCCCCTGCTCACCGGCGGCATCCACGGTTGCCAAGCGCCAATGATATACCCCGGGTTTCAAGGGCGAAGCGGGTACGAACCGGCTACCTTCAAGGTCCCCGTTATCCACCAGCATCTGCTCGAACTTCGCATCGGCCGCCAACTGAAACCGATAACGCTTGGCATCCACCGGTGTCGACCAGGCAAATTCAGGTTGCGCATCCCGAATCATCTTGCCATCCACCAAGCCGATAAGGGTAGGTGGTTCCGGGCGTGCATCCACCACGAATGCCTGAATGGCGTTAAACCCTTCCAGGCCACTGTCATCAATGGCACGCACACGCAGTTGGTATTCGCCATCGGGAAGATCCTTCCAGAAGGCACGATGGGTGGGGGTGGTGTCATCGGCAAGCAACTGTTTAAAACCGGCGTCAGGGGAAATCTGGAAGCGATAGCCTTTGGCATCGGGGCTTGCCTGCCACTGAAAACTCAATGGCAACCGTTGCTGCAGGGCTTCTACATCACTTAAATCGGGGGCGGGTAGTAGCTTTCGTGGAGGCGGCGGGGCTTCGCCTGCCTTGGCCACCAGACCGAAACCGGCCGGAACCAGGCGTTCTGCACTGCCACCCTTCACTCCCACCTTACCTTCCAGCACCTCACTACGGGCAATGGCTTCACCCGTTTCCACGCTGACGCGAAAATCGGTTCCCCGCACGGCAGCCACAGCAGCCGGTGTAATGATTTCATAACGGCTGCCCGGACCGCGCTGGGGTTTCACCTGGGTATCCACCTGACCGCCCTGTAGACGGATACGGGTATCCACCATCCCGGTTTCACCAAAGGCACTGAGGCTATCCATGGTTACATCGCTCTCAGCAGCCACCAGCAATTCAGAACCATCGGCAAAGCGGATCAGCAAATTACTCTGCGCCTGAGTGCTTATCCGGTCCCCACTCTGCAGGTTCATGCCGATGGTTGCCACCTGTTCACTGCCATCGCTGCGAATCAATTTCGCCTGGCCATGCAGGCGCTCGATGCTGGCACTGGCGGGTTGATGCTTGAGAATGGAAAGCGGGAATCGCAACCTTGTTCCCGGCTTTATCCGCCGGTCTGGGCCATCGGGGATCTGGTTGAGCCGCTGCAGCTTTTTCCAATGGAGCACACTGGTGGTATAGCGTTCCGATAGATTCCAGATGTTGTCCCCCGGGCGCACCGTATACGTCCAATAGGATTCCTCACCATGACTCATAGCCCCATACATCATGGCGCCCAGCGCCAGGATCATTATCCATGCCATTCTCTGCATCTGCTTCACATTCATCCCCTATCGGTGCCTCCCTGCCGCAGGCCACAGGGCCCATGATTGAAAAGAGATCACCATCCAAATCATGGTGTTGTGACAATGATACCCGAGCACGAAGGAAATTTCGCGGGCCCGGCGGGGATTCCCGCTGGAGACCGCGAAAGGATTGCGAGGCAGGACCGGAATACAGAGGCTAGGTCTCTTCCGCGTGCTCCAGGCGGTAACCATGATGATAGACGGCACTCAAGCGCCAGCCACGTTCGGGGCGAATGCCCAGTTTGTTGCGTACCCGGCTGATATGGGTGTCCACCGTGCGGGTATTCAATTCCACGGTGGTACCCCAGACCTTGTCCATCAGGAAGCTGCGTGACAAAAGGCGACCGATGTTGTTAAACAACAGCACGGCCAGCTCAAATTCCTTACGCGTCAATTCCACCATTTCGCCTTCCACAGTAAACTGACGTTGATCCATGTTAATGATATAGGGGGGATACTCCAGCAGGTCGGCTACCGGCGCGCTGTCCTCCTGGGAAGGCACGCGCCGACTCAACGCCCGCAAGCGCGCCAGGGTTTCAGCCTGCTTGGGAGGTTTGGTCATATAGTCATCGGCACCGGCTTCCAGTGCAGTGACAATATCCTCTTCCTGATCCCGGCTGGTGATGAATAAAACCGGAATGTGCCAATCGATGGTTTGCCTGACCCATTTCACCATTTCCACGCCGGTGGTATCGGGAAGGTTCCAGTCCACTACGAGCAAATCGTAGGTATTTGCGCTTAAGCCCTCCTGGAAATCCTTGCCCGTACTGAAGTCGCTGGCACTGTAGCCCGCTTCATTCATCCAGCTCTGCATCAGTTCCGTTTGTGCCGGATCATCTTCGAGTAATGCGATTCGCATCTTTATCCCCTTGTTTCTACTGTTAAAGCCAGGCTTTTTTCCGGCGCATCCCGCCAGTCCCCAGCCAGTCTTTTCATTATTTGCTGTGCTTGCGCTCCCTTTCAACCGAAGCGTGTCGGCACTGTAGTGAAGCCACTCGCCGGGGCTACTTCAGGGCAAAATCATCGGATGGAAATTATCGCTCAAAATGCTTGGGTATTATTGGAGAATTTGTACCTTTTTCGTTACATATACCCGCACCGGGAAGCGCTCCATGCACAGGGCGCAGTCCCCTGGTCTTTTCTCAGGCCCATTACCCCGGGAATGCTCCTATTGACGCTTGATATAGATCAAAGCACAACCGTTTGCCAGTGACTATCCTACGCGCCAATGATCTTTTATCTGTTGAAACCTGAGGATAATGGTAATGATGCATAAAACGAAAAAACCCCGCTGCCTGCATAGGTTTTTCCTGTTGAATATCAGTCTGGGCGTCCTGGTAGTGGCCACTGCGCTTTATTTTATCGTAACGGGCGAATATGCCAATCTGATGGAACGCCGGGAAGTTGAGGGCATGTTGAACCGGGTGGCCCTGGCTGCCTTGCTGTACAGCATCTTTACCTGGTTTGCCGATGTTTACTATTCCCCCCGTTGCAAAACAGAGTGAGTGAATTGACCCAGCCACCCAAACAAGAGGGCTCTGGCCCCTTGTTTGGGTAGGGGCGGTTAGCACGGGTCCGACAATGCACCCCCGGACATCCCCCGGGTATACAAGCAATCGCATTCACCAGAAGTATTATCCGCGAGGCTCTTCGCGTGACGTAGCCGCTACACAGGGCTCCTTCTGTAGTGGCGCAAACCAGTAAGGCAGCACGATCATCAACAGGATACCAATGCCATTCAATAACCACTCTTGAAGGCTTTCCTGGACAAACAATGCCGCGACCATCAATGCCGTACCCGGCAGCATGGCCAACATCCAGGCAGGGTAGGTAATACCGGATTCGCCTCCACAGGACGAACAACGGGCAGGGAATCCAGGGCTCATCACCAGTTTTCGCCATGCTGGAATAGCGGCCTGGGAGCAATGTGGGCAAGTATGCATCTTCGATCGTCTCCTTGATCAGTTTGTTATTGGAATCAGGTGCCGGCATCCAAGCTACACCTAATGGAAGTATCAACTACCTTCTTGTGTAAATCAGTATCGCTGCTGTCTGCGGGTTTACCGGGCCTTTCTCATGACCGCAACATTATCATTTTACGCCCATGCTGGCGAGCTGGAAATGGGGATATACAAGACAGGATGGGAAGATCACCCAAGTCATGACATATGTCATGTATTGTATAGAATCTTCTGGTCTAATCATTTACTTATGGATCAACGAAGATCATATTAGTACATAAGCAATTACTTATTTATGAGTGAATTGCTGGGTTATCCGAAGTTACAAGCCCATAACGAGGGGAGTGAGGAACATGAAAGTCATCATTGGAATTTTCGTCGGATTTGTCCTGGTTGGTATCATCGCCATGACGTCGGCACAAAAATTGATGTTTAACGTGACGGAAAGTCCCTATGGGGTGGAAGAAACGGCCGCCCGCATTCAAGCCAACATTCAGCGCATGGAAGGTAAAGGCTGGAAGCTTTCCGGGCTCAGGGATCCCTCCAAGGCCGTGTCGGCCAGTGGCGGCAATGTATTGCCGGTACTGCTGGTGGAAGCCTGCAGCACCAAATACTCCGGCCCGCTGCTGAAGGAAGATCTGACCCGGGTATTTTCCATTCTCATGCCCTGCACCATTACCGTATTCAAGAACGATGACGGCAAGACCTACATCGGTACCATGAATGCCGGATTGATGGGCAAGCTGTTTGGCGTTGCGGAAGTGATGGATCAGGTGGCTGCGGACCAAAAAGCCTTTTTGGCCTTCGATCCCAATGAACCCCCTCCTCCATTGATAAAAGCAGCCCCTGGCGGTGGTGGTGCGGGTGGTGGTGGCGACACCGGCGGTTGCTGAAACCTGCCCATTCGCCAAAGCTTACTGTTCCGCTGATCGCGGATACTGAGGGAGAATTATCATGCAAACCATTATAACGAGACTGCGCACGCTGTTACTGGTGACCGGCTGCCTGTGGATCGGCAACCTCTACGCCAATGTAGCGGATCGCGCTGCGATCGTTGACTCTGTGCCACTGGTAGGGGCGGAGGTTATCAAGCCACCCAGCTCCACCGCCGATCACTCCAAGTTTGAAGAGCTGGACAAGGATTTCCAATCAGGCCCCGAAGTCACCAAGGCGTGCCTGCATTGTCATACGGAAGCGGCGAAACAGGTTCATGCCACCAAGCACTGGACCTGGACTTTTCTTAACCCCAAGACCAAACAGCAGCTGGGCAAGAAGAATGTCATCAACAACTTCTGCACCTCGGTAAGCTCCAACCAGACCTTTTGCTCCGCCTGTCATGTGGGTTACGGCTGGAGTGATGACAACTTCGACTTCACATCGGAACAGAATGTGGACTGTCTGGTATGCCATGACACCACAGCAAGTTACCGTAAGATACCGGGACTATCCGGCCATCCTGCCTACGAGGAAATGGAATTCCCCCCCCACTCCGGCAAGATTGTTGGCGCTGTGGACTTAAAGGAAGTGGCGCAGAATGTGGGCAAGACCAGCCGTGCAACCTGCGGTTCCTGTCACTTCAAAGGTGGTGGCGGTGACGCGGTAAAACATGGTGACCTGGACAGTTCCCTGACCAATCCGAAAAAATATCTCGATGTGCATATGGACGCGGATGGATTGGATTTCAGTTGTGGCAAGTGCCACTTGAGTGACAGCCATGAGGTGTCGGGAAGCCGCTATACCCCCACGGCATCCGATAACGATGGTGTTTTGATTCGTGGTTCACAGAGTGGCCGCAACCCGACCACCTGTGTAGCCTGCCACGGCAATGAACCCCACCCGGTTTCTGCCAATATCAAGCTCAATGAACACGTAGACAAGGTGGCATGCCAGACCTGCCACATTCCCACCTACGCCCGCGGCAACCTTGCCACCAAGATGACCTGGGACTGGTCCACAGCCGGTCGGCTGGATGAACATGGTGAGCGCATCCAGACCAAGGGCAGTGATGGCCGGGTGATTTACGACAGTAAAAAAGGCGACTTCACCTATGATCGCTATGTAATACCGGAATACAAATGGTTCAATGGCGATGTGAACTTTACCCTGTTCGGCGACAAGGTTAACAGCGACAAGGTAAAGATCAATGAGTTTCTCGGTAGCGCCGATGACCCCGATGCCCGCATCTGGCCCGTAAAGGTGTTCCGCGGCAAACAGCCCTATGATATAGGCAATGAAACCCTGGCCGTATTCCATACCGCGGGGGATGATGATTCCGCCTATTGGGGCAACTATGACTGGGATAAGGCGCTGGCCTGGGGTATGAACTCCATGGGTATGAAATACAGCGGCCAGGTGAAGTTCGTGGAAACGGAAATGAGCTGGCCCATCACCCATATGGTTGCACCCAAGGACGATGCACTCACCTGCATACAATGCCATAGGGAAAATGGTCGCTTACAGGCTATTTCCGATATCTACATGCC
>CBDUNQ010000121.1:0-6680 GCA_965368625.1 uncultured Gammaproteobacteria bacterium | reverse complement strand
ATGCTGGCCGCCGACCTCATCCAGGCGATTCGTGAACAGCTTCCCGACGCTGAATTCGAGGGCGTGGCGGGGCCCTTGATGCAGGCGGCGGGTTGTCGGGCATTGTATCCTGCAGAACGTCTGGCCGTCATGGGGCTGGTGGAAGTGGTTGGGCATTTGCGGGAATTATTGGGTATACGCCGCGCATTGCTGGATCACTTTCTCGCGAATCCACCTGATGTGTTTATCGGTGTGGATGCCCCCGATTTCAATCTGGCCCTGGAGCGACGCCTCAAAAAAGCTGGCATTACCACCGTTCATTATGTCAGCCCTTCGGTTTGGGCATGGCGTCGATATCGAGTGAAAAAAATTGCACGCTCCGTGGACCTGATGCTGACCTTGTTTCCCTTTGAAGCAAAGCTTTACCGGGAAGTTGATATTCCTGTCTGTTTTGTGGGTCATCCCCTTGCAGATCGTATCCCTGAGGAATGTAACCGCAACGCGGTTCGTCTTGCCCTGAACCTGCCCGCACGCGGCAGGGTGGTGGCATTGCTTCCCGGCAGCCGTCGTTCGGAGCTGAAATACCTTGCAGCACCATTCTTGCAGGCGGCGCGTTGGCTGCATCAGCAATTACCGGACGTGCAGTTTGTGGTTCCCCTCGCCAATGCCAGATTGCGGGAACAGTTCACGGCTATCCTACAGCAGCAAAGTGATAACATTCCGCTGATGCTGTTGGATGGCCAATCGCGCGAAGCCATGTGTGCCGCCGATGTGGTACTGCTGGCTTCGGGAACGGCTACCTTGGAATGCCTGTTATTGAAGCGCCCAATGGTGGTCGCCTATAAGATGTCACCACTGACCTATTTTCTGGCCAGCCGTATGCTGACCGTGCCCTATTATTCACTGCCCAATAATTTAGCAAGCCAGGCCCTGGTGCCGGAAATCACGCAAGATGCAGTCACCGGGGAAAAGCTGGGCAGTGCACTGATGAATTATCTGCAAAATCGTACTGCAGCGCAGGAAATGACCGGTGAATTCACCCGCATCCATCATCTACTGCGTAAGAATGCCAGCCAGAGTGCCGCTCGCGCGGTGTTGGAATTGATCGCTCAAAAATCAACGGGAAATTGAATATGTCCACGCTACCCGACTTTGTGTTACCTGATCACACCCATTTGATCGCCGGTGTGGATGAAGTGGGGCGTGGCCCTCTGGCAGGCCCGGTGATTGCTGCAGCCGTGATACTGGATCCACAGCGCCCCATCGAGGGCCTTGCAGATTCGAAGAAACTGAGCGAAAAGCGCCGTGAAACCCTGTCGAAGATCATTCAGGAAGAGGCTCTGTGCTGGAGTATCAGTCGTGCCGAAGTGGAGGAAATCGATCGTTTGAATATACTCCATGCCAGCCTGCTTGCCATGCGGCGTGCGGTAATGTCACTTTCCCTACAGCCGGAACTGGCGCTTATCGATGGTAATCGTTGTCCACAGCTGCCTTGCTCCGCAGAGGCTGTGATCAAAGGCGATAGTCGTGTGGCGGCCATCAGTGCGGCTTCCATCATTGCCAAGGTGGCGCGGGATCGGGAAATGCAGGAAATGGATAGGGAATATCCAGGCTATGGTCTTGCCCGGCACAAGGGCTATCCCAGCAAGCAACATATGGAAGCCCTACAGCTACTGGGGGCCAGCCCTATCCATCGCCGCTCTTATGCGCCGGTACGCAAGGTGTTGGGGCTGGATTGATATTGGGAGGTACGCATGAAACTGGAATGTACGGTCAAAAACGTCAAATGTGGTGGTTGTGTGGAAGCCATTGAAAATGGTCTGAAGAATATTCCCGGGGTGCACAGCGTATGCGTGACCATAGAAAGCGGGGTCGTCCAGGTGGAGGGGGATGCCATTAATCAACAGGCAGTGATGGAAAAGCTGGCGGATCTGGGGTATCCGCCAGCCTGATTTGTACAGCCGCAAGTGCTTGTAGAGAGAGGCAATATACCCTTACGGAAGGATGGCTATTGTATCTCTGGCCTGTTTCAATCCCCGTACCTGATGGGGCCTACATAAAAAGGCCGCATCATTTCATGGTCTTCATGGGAGAGTATATGGCAATGCCATACATAGCGCCCCGGTCTGAGGAAACGCATGTGAATACGGGTTACTTCACCGGGTAATGCGGTTACCACATCACGCTTGGTTAGCTCTGCCGCTTCGGGTTCCCTGATCTGACCATTGGTAACGATGTTTTCCAGACGGAATCCCACCCCCAGGGTCCCATTATGCTGCTCAATGGGTTGTTCAATGATGTCAGCGGTGAAGCCTTCACGGTTGAGTACTTCAAAATCCACCAGGTGCACATGAATGGGATGGGCATCTCCGGTGGCATTATAGATTTCCCAGATTTCCGAATCTCCGAGATCGGGGTTTTCTGTAATGGGTGCCGACCAGGGAAGCGCGCCTTGTACCGTATTTCCCTCCACGTCAATGACCGGTTCCGCGGTCCCCAGCAATGGCTGCAGGCGACCGTATTCATCGCTACCCTCAAACAGCCCCAGCTTGCGGGTACGGTCTACTCTTGATGGCCGCATGGGCGGTATATAGAGACGACGCTGCTCTGTGATGTCGGTATCCATTCGTGAGGAGTCAAAGGGTAACTCCACATCAAATGCCATTATGCGATCGGTACGCCGATCGGGAAACAGGTCATCCACATCGGGTAAGTCTCCTCCAAAGGGGGCATCGCCGAGCAGGTTTTCGATGATTACGCGACTTCCGGCAGTCACCTGTTTGAAATCAATGACCAGGTCGAGGCGCTCACCCGGCGCGAAATCAACCATGGTTTCCTGTACCGGAGAGGGGCGCAGGCTTTGATCGGAACCGATGATATAAAATGGCACTATGCTGCCACCGGTAGGGTCGGTTTCAGTAGCGCTGACGCTACGCAACCGTAAGCGCATGAAGCGGCTGTCACAGCCATTGAGTAAACGCACCCGGTATTGCCTGGGTTCCACGCTGTACTTGGGCCAGATGAGGCCATTGACCACCATATGGTCACCAAAGAATTCCGCCAGTGCAGTAGGTCCACCACCGGGGAACTGATCCTCGGGAAGAATAGCGCCTTCATTGGTAATGAAATCCGCATAGGCGGGATCTCCAGGGAATGCCGGGTAAAACAATTGTCCATCATTGCGAAACATACGATCCTGTATGGCAAAGCCTATTTCATAGGGGGCGGCGGGCAATCCCATGGGATTGTCTGCCTGCCCTGTATCAAGGCTGTCGCGCACAATGAAATATCCGGCCAATCCGGCATATACGTTTAAGCGGGTGATGCCCAGGGCATGATCGTGATACCAGAGAGTGCCTGCCGATCGATTCCAGTCCTGACCACCATAGCGACTGAAATAACTGCGCCAGCGTGGGCCGCGTACTTTCCAGAAGGGAGTATAGAAAAATTCGGGATTGCCATCGGAGATACTGTCATTGCTCCCACCATGCACATGGGTTACCAGGGGTACCCCCTGTTCTTCCATGGAGAAATGCTGATAATCGGGAAGCGAAAAGGCCCAATGCAGACTCTTATCCACGGGTAGCAGATGGGGAAGATGTTGTTTGCGATAAAAGTCATAGAGTAAATTGAACCAGACGACATCAATGGGATCGTCATCTACATGCAGTTCCAGTGTCTTTCCCGGCCAACTTACATTGTTACCCCGGAAATCACCATAACCCCACACTGTGGTTGGCACAGGGGTTTGTCCATCGGCGCCTACCAAGCCGGTCATCTGCACGGTTTGCGCCATTTTTATCAGATAATAGCGATCGCGAAAGGGTGTGAAGCGAAACCCGGGGTTCAGAGGGTTTGGTGCGGATTGGCGGAACAGGGGTTGCAGCGCGGGATCGGAAAGTCCCGTTGCCAGTAATGCCGCATGGGAAGTTGCACTGCGCAGCAGGGCGGCGGGAATGCTGGAAGTGAAACCGGCTGCCATGGCGGATTTCACACTGAGGGTGATAAAGTCGCGACGCTTCATTACAAACTCCTTTTGTAATCGGGTTGCGAGGATTGAACACAGGTGTCATTTCCGGCCCTGGCCTGCAGGGAGTTGAATTCAACCTGGTTGAAAAGAGAAATCTACAAACAGGATTACGCCATAGTCTTTATTACTCTCACCACAATCTCATTCGAATTCCCTATCCCTGGGGTTATCCTCATTACCAATGGACTGAGCTGATTTCTCTCATGATGAGTACTGGGCGATAAGAGAAACTGCAGCAAAAAATCTGCAGGGTCTGTGCCAGATATTTTTTCGCTATTATTTTGGGGTCTTAGCGGATCGTTGTCGATTATTCATGATCACAGTGTAAAAAATCACAACAGGAACGCCACGCTGCGGGACTGCAACGGTGAAGTAAAAATTGTTTTCAATGAATAACTAAGAAGTGATTATGAATCACGTTCCCGTGCTTGTTTTTTTGTAAGGCATTTCGACGTAATCCCTGTGGTTTTCGAGACTTCCATGCTGTAGCGTAGCCTGATCGCGCCACGGCACAATGCCGGGTTCCTTCAATCCCCCGGCGTTGGCTCGAAGTCTTGTGGTAAGGCCAGCGATTATTGGTCCTCCAGCGTCTGACAACTTCCTCTGCCACAATCACGAAATTGCCGTAGCCAGCCGGCCAGGGTCTGGCGTACGCTGGACCAGGCAGCACTATTATGCTGGCTGCGGAGCTGGTAACGATCACTGGCCAAGTCATAGAATTCCCGGCTTCCCAGGCCGTCATGCCATTCCATGTACAGCTGATTGGGCGGAGTGACCTGGCTGAGGTTGGTGGTACGTACCGCCGTGAAGGGCACCCTGGGGGGGACACGATTGGATTCCACGGGGCCCAGATATTCCACCAGAAAGCGTTTGCGCCAGTTTTCTTCCAGGGGATTATGCATGAGGGGTAATAAGGAACGGCCATCCACGGGGTAGGCAGGGGCAATGCCGGCAAATTCGGTGATGGTGGAGGCCAGGTCATTCATGAGTGCGGCATTCCAGGTGGTTTGCGCTGGAAACCCCGGGGCCCGAATATAGAGTGGAATCCGAATGGATTCTTCATAGCCGAGGACCTTGTCCGTCAAGCGGTGCTGACCATAGAAAAAGCCATTGTCTGAAGTAAAGATGAATACGGTATTACCCAGTTCATCATTACGTAGCAAGGTATAGATCAGACTGCCCACCATATCATCCACGGCGCGCAGAGAATTGAGGCGATCGCGGTATTGGCGCTTCAGGCAACTGATATCCCTGCTGGTAAGCGCCGGTACTTGACGGAACCAACTGGGCTTGTCTCCGAGATCCGCTTCATTGAAATTGGGTAAACGCGGCAGTTGAATCTCATCGGGTAGAGTATCCCTGTGCCTGGGTGCAGGTCGTATGGATTCCGACCATGGTGAGCCACTGCATCCGGTCTGGATGGGTCCCGGCATTTCCAGATGCGGTGCGGTGGGGGCTACCAGTAAAAAAAACGGCTGTTCATCCCATGCTTCGGCTTCATTAATGAACTGTCTGCCACGCAGGGCAAAAACATCGGTCTGGTAATCGGATTCCCGGTTTCCGTATTTCACCAGCCTGCCATTGTCATTGATGGTGTAGTTATACATTTGAAAGGCCCGTAAGCTGGCAGTGGCCTGGTCCATTACGCCTTGCCAGTCATTCCAGCCGGGAGGGATATAGCCCACATCATCCACCGGTGTGCTCGGATCCTTGTCGCTGCCATAGTTGTTGAAATATTTTCCAACCAGACCGGTACGGTAACCGGCATCCTGCAACCAGGTGGCCAGGGTGGAGCGGTCATCAAAACGATGTACGCCACCCAGCGGGCGGCTATTGGTAAGCACATTATGATTGTGGGAGTAAAGGCCGGTGAGCAGGGTTGCTCTGGAAGGGCAGCACCAGGAGGTAGTGACAAAGGCGTTGCCGAAGTTGGTGGCTTTGGCAATGAGTCGCGAAGCGGTTTTCGGCATCAGGCCGTTTTTCACCAAGCGATTCAGGGAATGTGTATCCAGGTCGTCCAGTAATACCACAACGAAATTCGGTGGTGTAGCCGCTGTTTCCAATTGTACTGCCAGTTCCATGGCATTACCGCTTGGACTCTCACGGCTGTCCAGTTTGATGTTGATCGCATTCTGTGCACGCAGTGCCAGACCATGGTTGGCGCGCCCCTGTTGCCAGGCCTGTACCGCAGCCGTTACATCCACTTCCTGCCAGCTACCGGCATGACTGCCGGTGATTTCGATGCTGTTTACGGCCTGGCTGTCCTGCCGGGGCAATTGCTTGGCAGTGAGACTGCTTTCATTCCATGGGTCGCGAAGCAAGTGTATGTCGAGTCGCCCGGCGGATTTCACTTCATTGACCCATATGCGAAGCGTGGCTTGGCGAATGGGGGTCGAGAAGGATAAGCCACTCAGATTGAAACGGGCAAACCCCGTATGCGGTGCCCAGGAAGTGATATTAATGCGTTGCTGGCTGCCGTAGCTGATGTCTGGATATTTGGCATTACTATGGGTGTCTTGCACTACGGGGTGCAGGGAAGCGGCTACCCAGGGTGTAAAACACAGGGCGGTTATCGCGATGATCCAGCCCAGCGCCCACGGCATAAGCCGGGTGGGTCTCCGGGAGATATCATTCAGCGAATGCGATCGGTCTTTACCCATGGCCGTGTTAC
>CBDUNQ010000120.1:0-6681 GCA_965368625.1 uncultured Gammaproteobacteria bacterium | reverse complement strand
TAAAAGCGGCGAATCAGGCGCTCATTGCATTATGACCAATTGCTCCCGCAGTGGACCATCCGTCCCTATGGATCGGATACCAATAACTACACTATCTTGTAGAGATACCGCTACAGCAGAGTATATCCCCCTGCGTGCTACCAACGGTACTCAAAGTGGTTTCACTACCGAGTTTGTACGTATATGGGCAGTCGTGAATCTGCCCATATACGTCCTGGGTTATTGCAAACCCTGTTGGTCAGCCGCTGGAACCAGGCTTGGAAAACCTACCGCTGTAAAGGGCGTAACTGTATGACTATTGCGGTGTATTTTCCATTACTGCCGAGGCATCCTCCGCTGGATTCCGGGTAACGGAGCCCGCGGCCGGTTTGGTATTCATGGCCTGTTCCGTCAACCACTGTTCATATTCCGCCTGATAGGCATAGGTGCTGTTGGGAAAGCTCTGGCCGGCACCTTCCACCACGATACAGTCAGACCGCAAGGGTTCCGGCATATGATCCGGGCAATCGGCACGGGAAGTGGATGACAGGGTGATCAGGAGGCTGGCAAGGGCAAGGTGGGTGCAACGATGAATCTTCATTATTGGTACTCCTTTCCATGGCGTTTTGTGGTACTGCTGGTATTATTTTGTGGAAGTATAATGCCACAGATGGAATAAAAAACAGCTTTATTGCGTCATCGCGCCATCTGTCTTGCCCATTTAAAGTAAAATGCCCAAGCTCTGTAAGAAATTGCTTACAAGCGTAATGAATGCCGTGCGGTTTGGTTCAGCACAAGATGCACGATGGCCTGTAATTCAGGGACATCCGCGTCGCTACAGCTGGCGGCAGGGTTGATATGGCCTGCCTGTTTGTTACCCCATGGGAAGCCTGGGTATGGCTATATGCCGGGAATGCCAATCGGGCCTGGCATGTCGGGAATGGCGCAAGCCGTCAGGGATAAAGCCAGCAGCAACCATACCAGCCGCGAATATCCATAGCGTAATACAGCGTGCTGCCGCAAAGCAGACATCGTGGAAGGTTTCATAGGCTGACTCTGCTGTGTAATGTCTGTTGTATATCGTGTAGATGAATCATGCGATATCCTGGTGTTTATCGTTACTACGACGCAAGGGTTGTTTACGCGGATTGGTAGTACCCGTTTTCTGATCCATCATGTAATTGGAAAGGATAACCGATGCCTTGTTGGCGAAGCGCTTATCCATGGCGACTGCCTGCTCGATGGCATGCATACCCCGAGTGAGTCCCGCATCCAGTAACAGCTTACCCATTTCAAATACCACTTCCGCATTGTTCTGGTTGTATTCCTGTAAGCGGGTATAGACTTCAATGGCTTCCCCCTGGTGCAGGTAGCTGCGCGCCATGTGCGCATATTTGATCGCCGCCTCACCTTCCAGGGTGTTGTCGTGGAAGCGTTGGTGCAATTTCTCAAAGCGCTCTTGCTCTATCCGATACTGGTCATGGCGTTGTTTCCATTCTTCTCGAATCTCTTCACGCCAAGCATGATCCAGTTTAGTCAACAATGTATTGGCCGTATTGCCCAGGGCCAGCTCAATGGCCGTGTCGTCCGGCAGGGAATTGAATTCCAGATTGTTATAGCCCAGGGCGCCGATGCGGGCACGTAAAGCGGGTTCGGTGGCTTGGGGGTTTTCCACCGCTGTGAGGGCTTGCAACAACCAGCGTTCGGCATCTTTCTTGTCGAGGGTCTGTTGCACCATGGGTTCAAAGTTGGAAAAAGGGCGTACCGAGGGGTTGGCCTTGTGATTGGCGATTTTCATCAGCATGGGCCAGAAGCTTCTCTCCAGGTAGGCCTGGGTCACCACTTCGGCAGCAATAATATTCAGCATTTCTTCATCGGGTGTGATTTCTGTGCCATAGAGGTCATGGTTCAGGGCATGCTGCCGGGCCGCCGGGCGCGAAAACCACGCCAGTATCGGAAGATAAAGGCCGGCGAGACCACGTAGGATCCAGGCGCCCGGCGATCTCCTGGTTTTGAGGCTTTGTTGCAACTGATGCCAGTGCTCCACCATAAAGACCATTTCACCCAGATTGGGATCCCGGTAGTGGGAAAACTGACCAATGGCGCAGCGCAGTGCTATGCGGAATTGCCGGCGGGAAAGGATATGCAGAATGGGGGCTCCCAGACAGAGGGTATTGCAGGTCTGAAGTAAATAGCCGTTGCGAGGCGTGCGCACCACATGAATCCGGTGATCTTGTGTCAGCAAAACATTGTGTATCTGATTGGCGCGAAACTTGGCTGTGCGCCGCTCAATCATGTCATAGAGAGCGGCAGCCTGTTCCCGGTGAATGGGTATCCCGGTCGGGGGCGCGGGGTGTATGCGCAACAGTTCCAGGCTGGCCCAAAAGGTCACTACCAGTGCGCCGGCACTGAGAAGTACCGCGGTGGAACTCCAGGCGGCAGGGGGGTCTCCCAGCAGTAAGGTCCCCAGATAGGCAGCCAGCATCAGGGTGACCATGGGAAGCCCAAAGGTCATGGCATAGCCAATACTGCCCAGCACATTGAGCAGGGCCTGGTAAAGCCGTGGAGATTGATCTGCCAGCCGGGTTGGCGAGAGCGAGGCAAACAGACGATAGCGCCCTGGAGGCGGACGATCGGTCTGAGATGGATTCGCTTGTGCCATAGGTACTCCGCGCCTTGCTGTGACAGGGGGTGCCACGATCCACTGGCCCACTGTTCTGTGTTGTAGTTTGTAAAACTTTCCTTACGGTTACCTGGACGTGGTTCACAGCCACTGGGGTATTGAGGGTGCTTTTTACTGGAATTGTGAGCCAACCCACAGAAGACACCAGGTACTCTTGTTGCTTTATCCGGTGTAATAATACGCGAGTCCCGCTCAATGGGGTATGCTTTCTCTGTATTTTTCAGAAGGATAATCGCCATTCATTGGAAACGGCTTTGATGAGTACTGTACCTTGGTTCAATAGATTCTGGTGGATTTTCGCGTGCTGTCTGTCCAGTTTACAGGCCAGCCCCGCGACTGACCGCTTCGCACCTTCCGGCGTGAATTCACAGTTCAGCTACCAAGGGCAGCAGTTCGATGAATATGCAGCCATTATGCGCACCATATTGGTGCATGGGTTGTGGCGTCCCAAGGGTTTGGCGCGTGAACTGGCCTTGCAGGGTAATGCACCCTATGAGCGGATTCCCGCAGCCGACTGTGCCAGAGATGAACAGGGTAGGGTGCAAAGAGGGATTCTGCTCTTGCATGGACTCAGCGACTCCCCGTTTTCGTTGCGGTACCTGGCCGATTTTTTTCACCAACACTGTTTTCATGTGCAAGTGCTTCTGTTGCCCGGGCATGGAACCCGTCCGGGGGATTTGCGCCAGGTGGAATTCACGGCTTGGCAGGCCGCCGTGGTATTCGGTATGCAGAATCTGCAACTACAGGCCAGGGAATCCTATCTGGTAGGCTATTCTCTGGGGGCGACCCTGGCAGTGGAATATGCCATGGAACACCCGGTACAGGGGGTATTCCTGTTTGCACCGGCCCTGGGTATATCTCCCTGGGCCGGCCTGAGTTGTGGTATGGCCGCCCTGGGGGAATGGTGGCCGGCGTTGCGCTGGATACAGGGAAGACAAACGGATGATAACCTGTACAAATACGAAACCTTCGCCAGCAATGCCGTGTGCCAGATACATCGCCTGTTACAGCGGATTCAACGTCTGCAACGCTATCGGCAATGGAATACACCGGTATTTATCGCCGCCAGTGAAGATGATGCCACGGTGGATGTGAATGCCAGCTTTGCCTTTTTTGCCAATGCCAGGGTACAACCCAGGCAGATGCTTGTGTACAGTCGGAATACGGAAAATATTCCGCCCGCGGATACGGCAATAAAGCGGATATCCAGTGTGGTACCGGAGCAGGGTATTCATAGTTTTTCCCATACTTCGCTGTTATTTCCAGCCGGGGACCCCTATTACGGCATCGCGGGAAGCTATGCCTTCTGTACCCAGTACTATCCTGAGGATGCCGCTTCACACGCCCGCTGTCTGGCACGCGAGGAAGACATTCTGGGTGAAATCAGCGATGAATTTCTGGAACAGGGAGTCGTGCGACGACTTACCTATAACCCCCATTTTACGGGTCTGTTACAGGAAATGGAGCGCTTTATTGAGGCATTGCCCGTTCTGGAGTAGGTATTCGATACGAGGCTGTTTCGCTGATGAAGTACCTGTAATACCGCCTGAAGACAATCTACAACAGGATACGCCATGTTTGAACTTGATCCCCAATTACAACAGGACACTCGGGAAGTGGGTGCCTTTCCACTGTGCAGGCTATTGCTGATGAAGGATGCCCGCTATCCCTGGTGTATTCTGGTGCCACAACGCAAGGGGATCACGGAAATCTATCAACTCAGCTCGGAAGATCAATTTCAGTTGCAGCGGGAATCGGTTCATCTGGCCCGTTTTCTGGCCAATGAATTTCAAGCCGACAAATTGAATGTAGCGGCTATCGGCAATCTGGTGACGCAATTGCATGTGCATCATGTGGTGCGTTTCCGCAGTGATGACAGTTGGCCCCGGCCTGTATGGGGGCAGTTGCCGTCCAAGGCTTACAGTGCAGCGGAGTTGCGTGCAATGGAAGATCGTATCTCAGTGGTTTTGAAGACATTTTAAGTTTCACTCCCGGCATTGCCCGGGGCACCCTGTGCGGGCAAATGTCAAGCCTTGAAACCACTGTGCGAAAGCCGGAAACTCCTCACCATGCAGCGACCCTTCGTACACCTCCGCCTACACACTGAGTATTCCCTGGTGGATGGCATCGTGCGGGTGAAACCCCTGGTGAAATCCGTTGTGGAAGCGGGTATGGCGGCCTGTGCCGTCACCGACCAGAGCAATCTCTTTGCCATGGTCAAGTTTTACCGCGCCGCCATGGCCGGTGGGATCAAACCCATTATCGGCAGTGATGTCTGGGTGCAGAATGAACAGGAAGCGGCCAAACCCTTTCGCCTGGTACTGCTGTGCATGGACCGGGTCGGCTATGACAGCCTCAACCGGTTGATTTCCCGCAGTTACATCGAAGGTCAGCATCAGGGCATTCCCATCATCGAACGGGCCTGGTTTGCCGGTAACAGCAAAGGCTTGATCGCCCTCTCCGGTGGTCGTGAAGGGGATATCGGACAAGCCCTGTTGCACGGGCGCGAGGAAGATGCCAGGCAATGCCTGAATACCTGGCAGGAACACTTTCCCGGGCGTTTCTATCTGGAGTTGCAGCGCACCGGGCGGGAAGGGGAAGAGGATTATCTGCATGCCGCCGTGGCGCTGGCGTCCGAATGCCAGATACCCGTGGTGGCCACCAATGATGTGCACTTCCTCAAGGAGGATGACTTCGAGGCCCACGAAGCCCGCGTCTGTATTCATGATGGCCGCACCCTGGATGATCCGCGCCGGCCCAAACGCCATTCACAGCAACAGTATCTGCGTTCCGTAGCGGAAATGAATGAATTGTTCAGCGATATACCCGAAGCGCTGGACAATAGCGTGGAAATTGCCAAACGCTGCAACCTGGAACTCACCCTGGGACAGAATTTCCTGCCCGATTTTCCCGTGCCCGAAGGCATGACTATGGACGAGTTTTTCCGTGAGGAATCCAGAAAAGGGCTGGAAAAGCGGCTGGAAAAGCTCTTTGATGTCAATGCAGAGGATTTTGCGCAACAACGCAAGCCCTACGATGAACGCCTCCAGCTGGAATTGGATGTCATTATCCAGATGGGTTTTCCCGGCTATTTTCTCATCGTGGCCGACTTCATCCAGTGGGCCAAGGCCAATGGTGTACCCGTGGGGCCGGGGCGTGGCTCCGGTGCCGGTTCCCTGGTGGCCTATGCCCTGACCATCACCGATCTGGACCCCATCGAATACGACTTGCTGTTTGAACGCTTCCTCAACCCGGAACGCGTATCCATGCCCGACTTCGATGTGGATTTCTGCATGGAGGGGCGTGACCGCGTCATCGATTATGTGGCCCAGCATTATGGCCGTGACAAGGTATCGCAAATCATCACCTATGGTTCCATGGCGGCCAAGGCCGTGGTGCGGGATGTAGGCCGGGTATTGGGCCATCCCTATGGTTTTGTGGATCGCATTGCCAAGCTGATTCCCTTTGAGATCGGCATCACCCTGGAAAAGGCGCTGGAACAGGAAGAGTCGCTGCGGCAACTCTACGAAGAGGAAGAAGAGGTTCATGGCTTGATCGATCTGGCCATGAAGCTGGAAGGGCTTTCCCGTAATGCCGGCAAGCATGCCGGGGGCGTGGTCATCGCGCCATCCAAACTGACCGATTTCACTCCCCTGTACTGTGAACAGGGCGGCAGTATCGTCAGCCAATTCGACAAGGATGATGTGGAAGCCGTCGGGCTGGTGAAGTTTGACTTTCTGGGCTTGCGCACCCTGACCATCATTGACTGGGCCTTGCAGACCATCAATGCCGCCCGCGCCCGCGAAGGCGAAGCGGCGGTGGATATCACGGCCATCCCCCTGGATGACCCAAAGGCCTTTCAGTTGCTCAAGGCCTGTGAAACCACAGCCGTATTTCAGCTGGAATCCCGCGGCATGAAGGATTTGATCAAGCGCCTGCAGCCCGATGTGTTTGAAGACATCGTGGCCCTGGTGGCCCTGTTCCGTCCGGGTCCCCTGCAATCGGGCATGGTGGATGAC
>CBDUNQ010000119.1:0-6688 GCA_965368625.1 uncultured Gammaproteobacteria bacterium | reverse complement strand
CTTGATATCGGTCAAGTCCGTTATGGGCGTAGCATATCCTCCATCCCCAAACCCGATATACAGATATCCATCATGGCCAAAGCGGATTTGACCCACATGGTGGTAGGGTGTCTCCGTTTGCGGGACATCCAGCAAGATCATTTCGGAAGCTGGATCGAAAGCGTGATTCACTCCCGTGGAGGTAAACCTCGATACCACAGAAGCCACAACCCCATCGGTCCGCAACTTGTTATACGCAACAAAGAGATAGCCATTACTGGCATAATCGGGATGTATGGCAATGGAGGTGATTCCCATTTGTTGCGAGTGTAATGAGGTGATGCCGCCGAGTCGATCTCCAATATCCAGCGCCACTGAGAAATTGGTGGTGTTATCGATGTTGGGAAAGGTCTTGATCTTGCCCACTTGCTCTGCCACAAACCAACGGCTGCTATCCTGCGGGGGTTGCATCATGGAAATGGGGCGGAATAAAGGAATATTTGCAAACACACGTTGCGTTTGCACCAGTGGCGCTTCTGTAGCTTGATCGCCGGCAACACAGCTGGTATTCCCCGGTCGTGAATCAAGTCCAACCTGGGCATCTACTGGAGCAGCCTGGGTGTAAGCTGTTACAAGCAGGGAAAACAACGCGGTTGAAATTACTGCAACAAAGGTATTCTTTCCTTTTAAACTGAACATATAGATCCCTCCATTGGACCACTTGGGGCTTATTGTAATTATTTCGCTGTCTATTCTGGATCGGTATAGCACCTGCCAATAAACAGCGAATAGGGAAACGTAAAACGTAATTGGAATTTGTGAAGAAGCAGTTCTGTTGCGAAAACCTATATCAATGAACCGGTATTTCCGCTGAGTAAGCTACTGGCTTCCAAATGCCTGATTACCTGTTGTCCATATTTCGATTTATAGTACAAGAGTACTAAAGTCCGAAACTATTTTCCAGCCTCAAGACGATGATGGTAATTTTCAGCCGCTTATACCCAGTTTGCATAGAGTATGGTATGGCGTAATGGTTACGCGTTGCCATTTAGCGACAGTTGAAAAGGATGATGTACCACCATCACAGGAAAGCACAATTTCTATCCCCGAATAGAGTATTCACTCCTGCAGAACTGCGGGATTAAAGTTGGATTGTAACCGGTATCGTTCACCTTGCTGGCTGTGTTCTCCAATGTATTGCGGCTTCCGCATCGTCACTGATCCATACCGGTACCCCGGTTTTGACTTGATTGAAAAGCGCTATCAAATCCTGGTTATTCATACGAATGCAACCATGGGACTCCGGAACGCCCATGGGGCACTCCGGTGGGCAACCGTGAATGTAGATGTACCGGCGCATCGTATCCACCGTTCCCATACGGTTTCTTCCCCGCTCCAGCCCACTGAGCCAAAGGATGCGGGTGAGGATCCAATCCCTGCCGGGATGGGCCCTTGCCAGCGCCGGGCTATAACATTCGCCGGTAGGGCGGCGACCTTTGAATACGGTGCCGGGTGGACAGCCCTCACCGATCATGGCACGAATACTGTGCCATCCCCGTGGTGTACATTCACTGCCGTACTCTTCACCGGCACCATTGCGGGCCGTGGATACCGGCCACTGTGCCAGCACCTGTTGCGGGCTCAACAGAAAGAGTCGTTGGCTGGGTAAATGGATCTGTATCTGTATTTTCATCTGGCTTTCGCTTCTGTCGCTACACGGTGTACCTGTTGCAAAGCATCATAATTCCCATCCGGAGCAAGCCGATAGCCCTGTATTTCATTTCGCATGGCATAAAACTGGTCTTCATACCATAATGGGATGTAGGGTAACAGATCCAATAGTCTTTTCTGTAATACACCATAGAAGCGCGCTTGCTGCTCCAGTTGCACGGCCATTTCTGCCTGCTCGATCAAGGCATTCACCTGCGCATCATTCAAGCGACCACGATTTGCACCATCGGGTGGTAGTGAATCACTGTGAAAGGCAAAGCGGAAAATATCCGGGGTTTGTATACCCACCCAGGCAAGGCTGTACATCTGGAAGCGTCCCGCCTTGATGTCACCATAAAACGTGCCCCAGTCGTAACTCTGCAGCTTTACCTGTACACCGATCTCCGCCAGTTGCCGCTGGAATACCGTGGCAATGCGTAACCGCAAGGGATCGGCAGAGGTTTTATACTGCAAGGTTAACGGATTTCCCGGTCCGTATCCGGCCGCGGTCAGGGCCTTTCGCGCAGCCTGTGGATCGTATTGGATCGCTGGTAGATCTTCCCGGCCGGCCCAATGCTGCGGAGGCAACAAGGCGCTGGCTGGGCGGGCGGCGCCATAAAGCACATGACGAATGACCGCATCCCGGTCGATGGCCTGCGCAATGGCTTGCCGCACCTCCCCTTTACCCGTGTGGGGATCCTGGAGATTAAAGCCAATATAGGAAAAATTACTACCCGGACCGGTTTCCACCTGCAAGCCTGCCTGGCCTTGCAGATATTGGCGCAATTCCGCCGGAAGATCATTTTGTAACAGGTGGATTTCCCCGCGCAGCAACTTCAACACCCGTACCGTGGGGTCCTTGATTTCCAGAAAGTGAAATACCTGCTGATCACGTTGACGCACAAGATGCAGACCTCCATTCTCATTCCAGCTGAGCAAGCGGAACGGTCCACTGCCGAGGGCCTGTTTATGTAAGGGAAAGCCTGATTTCACGGCAGAGGCAGGCACAATACCGATGCCCAGATAACCTGGAAACAAGGGGTCGGCTTGCCGCAAAACAAAGTCCAGACGATTCTCATCAAGCACTTCCATGCGCTCAATCAGCGCCAAGCTGCCACGATGGGGGGAAGCCAGGGATGGATCCAGCAATGATTCATAGGTTGCCGCCACATCCTCAGCCCGAAGGCGGCTACCATCGTGAAACCAGCGGCCCTCGTCCCCGGAGGTCAGGGTAAAGCGATAGCGGGTGGGTGTGAGCATTTCCCAGTGCGCCAGATCAGGGATCGGGCGTGATTGTTCATCAAAATCCACCAGTCTACGATACAGTAATCGCAATACACGGCTGGAGGTGGCATCGGTGGCCAGGCGTGGGTCGAGGTTACTGGCCGCGGATGCGATACCAAAACGGATGGCATCATCCTGTGCCTGACTGCAAGCCACAAGGGACAACAATACAATGCCATACAGGATAAGACGCACTACCAGTCCTTGAAGGGATGTTTCACCAGTGACACATTATAGTAGCGCGGATCGTGAGATACTTCATCGCCAAGCCATGGCGGACGCGCAAAGGCTTCTGTTTCGGAATGCAACTCAATTTCGGCAACCACCAATCCTTTATTGTCCCCATGAAATACATCGATTTCCCACTGATGCTCACCATAGGGCAATAGATACCGGGTTTTATGCAATAGTGGCTGAGTGCAAAGGGTATTCAGCAATTCCCGGCAATCGCTCACCGGTATGGGATATTCAAATTCCTGGCGACGAATACCCAGGGTGGCCCCTTTGATATTCAGCTTGGCCTCCTCCCCTTCCAGGCGCACCCGCAAGGAACATTTTTCATTACTCGCCAGATAGCCCTGCTGATATTCCGTACCTGCATCGGCTTGCGCGCGCCAGCGCTGATCCAGCACCAGGAATTTTCGTTCGATTTCCACTGCCATGACAACCACCTCTACATTCAGAATACCGTATTCCTTATTTTTATACAGTGACTGCCCACTCAGGAAAACTGGCGCCTTGTGTCCAGCGCATTGAAACCATGCCGCACTCAGGAGATTGCTTCACTTGGTTCGCAATGACGGTGGCTTAAAAAAATTTGTCATACCGGCACAGGCCGGCATTTCTGGGTCATAGACAGCCGCTCACCTATGGAATCATACTACCGGCCCGGGGGGCTACCCTTATAGACAAACAAGCGCAGACGTACCCGCAATCTGCGCACATCATCGGTACGCAGCATGCCGGGAAGTATCAACAGCCTGTATCGTCCCTTGATTTGATCACAAAAGCCCAGCTGTAAAATACCCGCTTGTTGAAAAAAATCACCTTGCATACGGGCCTCCCATTGACGCCCATCCATGAAACGTATCATCCATTCATCATCTTCACGCCAGACCGCCGAGTGTACACGCGTTTCATTTCCGGTAAGGAACCAGGGTTTCAGACTCAGCCAGCACCACCAAAGGCAGGGAATCAGCAATAGCGTCTTCACCGGTAGCGACAAATGCAGTGAAATCACCGCAGAGACGATCAGTAACTGGATGCCTATCAGCGCCCAGAACCAGTATCGTGGATAGTGAAATTCAAGGTATAACGGCGTCGCGTATTTTTTGTACAAGGCCGGCGACCTCCCTGTCGCTGGGAATCTGGTGGCCCATGAGCCATTCAAACAATACGGCATCGGGGTATGCCAGCAGGGATTCGAAATGACGTTTGCCGTCATTGTCCAGGGATACATAGCCATTATCCATGAAACCAAGCAGCAACAGATCGAGTTCGCGCATTCCGCGCCGACATTGCCAACGCAAGCGTTGTAGTTCATTCATCTTATAATGAGCGCTTCACCATCAATTCACGGATCTTGCCGATGGCCTTGGTGGGGTTCAGCCCTTTTGGACAGACCTCCACACAATTCATAATGGTGTGACAGCGAAACAGTTTGAAGGGGTCTTCCAGATTATCCAGGCGTTCCTCTGTGGCCTGATCCCGTGAATCCGCGAGGAAACGCCAGGATTGCAGCAGGGCGGCGGGCCCCAGAAATTTATCGGGATTCCACCAGAAGGAGGGACAGGAAGTGGAACAGCAGGCACAGAGTATGCACTCATAAAGGCCATCCAGCTTTTCCCGCTGCGCCGGAGACTGGCGGCGCTCCACCTCCGGTGTGGGGTCATCATTGATCAAATATGGCTTCACTGCCCGGTATTGAGAATAGAATTGCTCCAGGTCCACTACCAGATCCCGAATCACCGGCATACCGGGCAAAGGACGGATTTCCACCGGCTGTTTGAGTTCCGCAAGTGGCGTGATACAGGCCAGCCCATTGCGGCCATTGATGTTCATGCCATCAGAACCGCAAACGCCTTCCTGGCAGGAGCGCCGAAAACTCAGGGATTCATCCTGGGCCTTGAGCAACAGCAGGGCATCCAGCAACATCATCCCCGGCTCTACAAGGTCATCCCCCAATTCGAAATCCTGCATATAGGGTTTTTGGTCTGTATCCGGGTTGTAACGGTACAATGAAAATCGCATAGCTGTTATCCCTTGGGGTAGCTGACCGCTCAATAAGTGCGTGCCTTGGGTGGAAAGGTATCCACCGTGATGGGTTTGATGCGTACCGGTTTATAGTCCATACGGTTGCCTTCTTTATAAAACAGGCTGTGCCGTAACCAGTGAACATCATCCCGCTCCGGGTAATCGATGCGCGAATGGGCTCCACGGCTTTCCTGCCGGGCCAATGCCGACGTCACGGTTGCCAGCGCAATATCCATCAGATTTTCCAGTTCCAGGGCTTCAATACGGGCAGTATTGAAAACCTGGCTGTGATCCTTGATGCGCGCATGCTGCACCCGCTGCTCCAGTGCCAGTAACTTTTGCTGGCCTTCATACATCACTTCCTCGTTACGGAATACACTGCAGTGATCCTCCATGATCCGGGTGATTTCATTACGTAATTCCGGCACCGATTCCCCTTCTTCCTTGCGATCCCAGCGGGCCAGACGCGCCATGGCCGACTCGGCAGCATGGTCCGGAAGAATGCGGTGATAGCGGGTTTCCTGTAGGTGGCCGATAATATGGTTGGCGGCGGCACGTCCGAACACCAGGATATCAAGCAGGGAATTGCCACCCAGGCGATTGGCACCATGCACCGATACACAGGCACACTCGCCAGCGGCATACAGACCCGGAACCGGTTCCTCAGCGCCCTGTTGTTCCGGCACCACCACCCGCCCATAACGATCCGTGGGAATGCCTCCCATGGTGTAATGAGCGGTTGGGTACACGGGAATGGGGGTTTCAGCCGGATCCAGGTGCAGAAAGGTCTTCACGGTATCGCGTATACCGGGAAGCCGTTTCGCCACAATATCCGTGCCCAGATGATCCAGCTTGAGCATGACATGATCCTTGCGTGGACCACAGCCCCGACCTTCACGAACTTCCGTGGCAATGGCGCGACTGACCACATCGCGGCTGGCCAAATCCTTGGCATTGGGGGCATAGCGCTCCATGAAGCGCTCACCTTCACAGTTGAGGAGATAACCCCCTTCACCACGTGCGCCTTCCGTAATCAACATTCCTTTACCGGCAATACCCGTGGGGTGAAACTGGAAAAATTCCATATCCTGGAGCGGGATGCCCGCCCGTAAGGCCATGGCCATGCCATCGCCGGTATTGATCAATGCATTGGTATTGGTGCGATACAGTTGCCCTGCCCCACCGGTGGCGAGCAGCGTGGTTTTGGCTTCGATGATCAGGGGCTTGCCGTCTGCAATATTGAGCACCAGGGCACCGAGGAAATAGCCCTGTTCATCGTGTAGCAGATCCACTGCAAAGTACTCATCAAAGAAATGGGTTTTAGCACGGATATTCTGTTGATAGAGAGAGTGCAGAATGGCATGACCGGTACGATCGGCGGCGGCACAGGTGCGTGCTGCCTGTTCACCACCGAAATTACGACTCTGACCACCAAAGGCGCGTTGATAGATACGGCCATCGT
>CBDUNQ010000118.1:0-6689 GCA_965368625.1 uncultured Gammaproteobacteria bacterium | reverse complement strand
AACCCCCGACATTCGCCTTGTAAGGGCGACGCTCTCCCAGCTGAGCTAAGCACCCTGAGAAAGCGCGCTAGTTTACGGCATCTTTCAGGGCTTTTCCAGCCTTAAATGCAGGTGAATTGGATGCCTTGATATTGATGACTTCGCCGGTCTGCGGGTTGCGACCGGTACGGGCTGCGCGGGCGCGCACTTCGAAGGTACCAAAACCCACCAGCGTTACCTGCTCGCCTTTTTTCAGGGTATCGGCAACCGCATCCAGGAAGGCATCCACTGCTTTGGTAGCAGCCGCCTTGGAAAGGTCTGCTGAACTGGCGACGGTATCGATGAGCTCGGATTTATTCATTAACTGCATCCTCTGTATTATGGGCGGGACCCGGTATAAAGCGGTGACGATGCGGATCACAGTAATGGAACCGCTTCCGCAATCAAGCCGGTATTTATACCAAGACGGGCAATTTTATGTCAAATAAAAACGCCGAAAATAGCGGTAAAAAAGATAAATAATTGGCCAGGCCGTGGCAAATACAGAATGAGCACCTTTTCCGGAGAAAGTCTGTGGTGTAACAAAACAGGATTTCGCCAGAATGGGCAAAGCAAACAGGGCAGACCTGTATGGCCTGCCCTGTTCCGCATTTCACCGTTTCCTGATCACAACATTCTCTTGTTGTCTCAGGCATACAAAAGGCTAGTGTGCATGCACGGATTTAGCCTTGGATTTTGCTTTCTTTTTAGCCACTTTCGCATCCCCCTCCTTGGCATCTTCCGCCGGCAGGGGTGTGGGCATATGCTGCAATGCCACTTCCAGTACCTGATCAATCCATTTCACCGGAATAATTTCGATTTTCTCTTTGACATTTTCGGGGATGTCTGCGAGATCCTTACGGTTTTCTTCCGGTATCAGCACTGTGTTAATACCACCACGATGGGCTGCCAACAGTTTTTCCTTGAGACCACCTATGGGCAACACTTCACCCCGCAAGGTAATTTCCCCGGTCATGGCCACATCGGCGCGCACCGGTATCTTGGTGAGGGAAGAAACCAGTGCAGTACACATACCCACACCGGCACTGGGTCCATCTTTTGGCGTTGCGCCTTCGGGTACGTGCACATGGATATCATATTTCTGATAAAAATCAGCTTCTATACCCAGCACATCACTGCGGCTGCGCACCACGGTGGTAGCTGCCTGGATGGATTCCTGCATTACATCCCCCAGCTGTCCGGTATGGATCAGTCGTCCCTTGCCAGGAACGACGGTGGATTCAATAGTCAGCAATTCACCGCCCACTTCGGTCCAGGCAAGACCGGTAACCTGGCCTACCTGATCGGTTTCTTCCGCCCTACCATAGCGGAAGCGACGCACACCCAGGTATTTGTCCAGGTTGGCTGATTCGACGGTGATTTCATCGAGTTCCTTGTCAAGCAGCAGCTCTTTCACCACCTTACGGCAGATTTTGGACACTTCCCGCTCCAGGTTTCGAACCCCTGCCTCGCGGGTGTAGTAACGGATAATATCGTGAATCGCCTCATCGGTGATGGTGAATTCCTTTTCCTTGAGGCCATTGCTGGATACCGACTTGGGCACCAGGTAACGCTTCGCAATATTGGCCTTTTCATCCTCGGTGTAACCGGGAATGCGAATCACTTCCATACGATCCAGTAGAGGACCCGGAATATTCAGCGTATTGGCCGTCGCCACGAACATGACATCGGAAAGATCGAAATCCACTTCCAGATAATGATCGCCAAAGGTGTGATTTTGCTCGGGATCCAGCACTTCCAACATGGCCGACGATGGGTCACCGCGGAAATCCGTGGACATCTTATCGATTTCATCCAGCAGGAATAGCGGATTACGCACGCCCACCTTGGACAGGTTCTGTACTATTTTGCCCGGAAGAGAACCGATGTAGGTGCGGCGATGACCGCGGATTTCCGCTTCATCGCGTACCCCACCGAGTGCCATTCGGGAGAATTTTCGATTGGTGGCACGGGCAATGGAACGTCCCAGGGAAGTCTTCCCAACTCCGGGTGGACCCACCAGGCACAGAATCGGACCCTTGAGTTTTTTCACCCGCTGTTGCACGGCCAGGTATTCAAGAATGCGTTCCTTGACCTTTTCCAGACCGTAATGATCTTCTTCCAATACCGTTTCGGCACGGGCAAGATCATGGCGGATCTTGGTGCGTTTTTTCCAGGGTACACTGACCAGCCAATCGATGTAATTACGCACCACCGTGGCTTCCGCTGACATGGGTGACATGAATTTCAGCTTGTTCAATTCCGACATGGCTTTGGTATTGGCTTCCTTGCTCATGCCGGCCTTTTCGATTTTCTGCTGCAACTCTTCGATTTCATTGGGCACATCATCCATTTCACCCAACTCTTTCTGAATGGCCTTCATCTGCTCATTCAGATAATACTCACGCTGGCTCTTTTCCATTTGCTGCTTCACGCGGCCACGGATGCGTTTTTCAATTTGCAACACATCGATTTCGCCTTCGATCATGCCCATCAAATGCTCAAGCCGTTCGCGTACCGAATCAATTTCCAGAATGCGCTGCTTTTCATCCAGCTTCAGTGACATGTGCGCGGCAATGGTATCCGCCAGCCGGCCCGGTTCATCGATCCCCGAGAGTGATGTCAGAATTTCCGGGGGAATTTTTTTGTTGAGCTTCACATACTGGTCAAACAGGGCCAGCAATGAACGCATCAGCACATCCACCTCCCGTTCATCGGGATCCTGTGGCGCTTCCAGGGTCTCGATATGGGCGGAAAAGAATTCATCGGTGGTTTCAAACCCGGTGATGCGCGCGCGCTCTGCCCCTTCCACCAACACCTTTACCGTGCCATCGGGAAGTTTGAGTAATTGCAGAATACTGGAAAGGGTGCCGATCTGATGAATATCATCCACCTGCGGATCATCCACCTCAGCACTCTTTTGCGCCACCAGCAGGATTTTTTTGTCATCCGCCATGGCGGAATCCAGTGCCTGAATTGATTTTTCACGGCCCACAAACAGCGGAATTACCATATGCGGATATACCACCACATCGCGTAGCGGCAGCACGGGCACGGCTTCATGGGTGGTCGCAGTCAGTTTGGTCATAATATCCCTCGCTCCGTCGGAGTCTCTCGTTTCGATTCAGGGCTGGTGGATTTCAGCACTGCCGGTGCAGCCATTCCTCAAGGGAATCAGGCAGGTTCCACAACCCCGAGTTCTTGATATGGGGGCGCTGCCCGCCACTTCAAGGTCAAAAAAATCACGGTACTGGTATTACAGGCAAGATTTACGCCAAATGAAACAACAACGGGCCCCGCAGGGCCCGTTGTGCTGCCCTGGGGGGACTATTCCGAAACCGCCGCTTGGTCTGCGCTTTCATAGACCATGTAAGGTTCGGATTCTCCTAGAATTGCACTTTCGTCCACCACCACTTTCCTGACATTCTCCGCAGAGGGAAGTTCATACATGGTGTCCAGTAAAACATGCTCCATGATGGTACGTAAGCCGCGAGCGCCAGTTTTCCGTGCCATGGCTTTGCGGGCCACTGCCCGTAGGGCATCCTCGCGAAATTCGATTTCCGCACCCTCCATTTCGAACAGCTTGCCATATTGCTTGGTCAAGGCGTTTTTGGGTTCGGTGAGAATCTGGACCAGTGCATCTTCATCCAGTTCTTCCAGGGTGGCCACCACCGGCAGACGTCCGACAAATTCAGGGATAAGGCCGAATTTGATCAAGTCTTCCGGCTCCACTTCATAGAGGATTTCACCCACATTCTTTGAGTCGTCTTTATCCTTTACCAAAGCGGAAAAACCAATGCCCCCGGTTTCCGAGCGGCCGCGAATGATTTTATCCAGACCGGCAAAGGCCCCACCACAGATAAATAGGATGTTGGAGGTATCCACTTGCAGGAATTCCTGCTGTGGGTGTTTACGCCCTCCCTGGGGAGGCACGGAAGCTACGGTCCCTTCAATCAGTTTCAGCAGGGCTTGCTGCACCCCTTCACCGGATACGTCACGGGTGATGGAGGGGTTATCGGACTTGCGGGAAATCTTATCGATTTCATCGATGTAAACGATACCCGTCTGGGCTTTTTCTACATCGTACTCGCATTTTTGCAGTAACTTCTGAATAATGTTTTCCACGTCTTCGCCCACATAACCCGCTTCCGTGAGCGTAGTGGCATCGGCAATGGTGAATGGCACATTCAGCAGCCGTGCCAGGGTTTCTGCCAGCAGGGTCTTGCCCGAGCCGGTTGGGCCAATGAGCAGAATGTTGCTCTTGGAAAGCTCCACTCCGTCTTTCTTCCCACTGGCTTCCAGACGCTTGTAATGGTTGTACACAGCGACCGCCAATACCTTCTTGGCATTTACCTGACCAATGACGTATTCATTGAGTACATCGTTAATTTCATGGGGGGTGGGCAACTTATTGCCCGTGGCAACCGCCTTTTCCTGCATTTCCTCGCGGATGATATCGTTACATAACTCCACGCACTCATCGCAGACAAACACCGACGGCCCGGCAATCAGTTTACGAACTTCATGCTGACTCTTTCCGCAGAAAGAACAGTATAAAAGCTTTCCGTCCTCTCCCTTGCCGTTTCGATCGTTACTCATTCGGTAGTCCTCGGTTCTGAATATGGCCTTCCTGACAGCCCTAGCGTAATCCAAAATCAATCAGGTGGAAAACGCCGAATCTCACTCATTTAGCGGCGGAATGCCCGCCAGCTTTATCCTGCCCTGATCCTATTCAACTACGTTGTTTCCACCTTGACAAGCAATCCCTGCAACTATCTAAGGTTTTTGTTTTTACTTGTTTTTTTTGCCCACCACCGAATTCCGCGCCCTCCCTGGAGGCGGAACAGGAGGCTATTTCGCCTCACCGGGCTCATCCTTGCGGGAAACCAGGATTTCGTCAATCAAGCCATATTTCACCGATTCTTCCGCACCAAGAAAGTTATCGCGGTCCGTATCCTTGGCGATGGTTTCCAGCGATTGCCCCGTATGCTCCGCCAAAATCTTGTTGAGACGCTCGCGTACCAGTAGGATTTCCCGTGCATGGATATCGATGTCGGTGGCCTGACCCTGGAATCCACCCAGGGGTTGATGAATCATCATGCGCGAGTGTGGCAGGCAATACCGCTTACCCGGGGCACCGGCGGCCAGTAATACCGCTCCCATACTGGCTGCCTGACCAATACACATGGTGCTGACATCCGCCTTGATGAATTGCATGGTGTCGTAAATGGCCAGACCGGCGGTAACCGAGCCGCCCGGAGAATTGATATACAGATGAATATCCTTACCGGGGTTTTCCGATTCCAGAAACAGTAGCTGTGCCACGACCACATTGGCCATATAGTCTTCTACCGGCCCCACCAGGAACACTACCCGCTCCTTAAGCAGGCGCGAGTAAATATCATAGGAGCGCTCACCCCGCGCCGTCTGTTCGATAACCATGGGCACCAGGTTCAATGCCTGGGTATCCAGGGCGCCACCATTTCCAAACCGATTGCTCATACGTCGCATTCCTTACTCTATGTGTATTTTTTACTAGCCCGGCTGCATGATGCTGTCAAAGGAAGCGGACTCTTCCTTGACTTGCGCCTGTTCCAGAACCCAATCGCTTACCATATCCTCCATCACATAGGACTGTACACCCGCAAGGGCTTCGCGATTGCTGAAATAATGCTGCATCACTTCTTCAGGCTTCTCGTAGGAAGCGGCTATATTTTCAACTTCTTGACGCACCCGTTCAGGATCCACCTTAAGCTGATTGCGCTGAATCAGTTCACTGAGTATAAGCCCAAGCGCCACGCGCCGATGCGCCTCATTTTCATAAGATGAGCGTTCCCGGGCCTGTATTCCCTGTTGTGCTGCCTGAGAGATCAGGGCATCAATTTCACTTTCGATCAGCGTCTTCGGTATATCGATGGCGTTTTTTTCCAGCAAGGCATCGAAAACCTGATTTTTCACCTGATTTTTAATGGTTTGCGTCAGCTCCCGCTGCATATTCTTGCGTACTTCATCACGCAGTGCCTGCAAGCCACCTTCGGCCATACCGAAGTGACTGGCGAATTCATCGTTTAACTCCGGCAGTTGCGGCGCTTCCACCTTGCTGGCCTTGACCGTGAACTGTGCCGGCTTGCCGGCGACTTCCGCATAGCCATAATCCTGCGGGAAACTGACATCGAGGGTACGTTCTTCCCCGGCCTGAATACCCACCAGCTGATCTTCAAAGGTATCGATCATGGAGTTGGAGCCCAACTCCAGGGGTACGCTGCTGGCCTTGTTGCCATTGAAGCTTTCACCATCAATAGTGCCTTCGAAATCGATGGTCACCCGGTCGCCTAATGCCGCAGGGCGATCCACCTCTTCCCACATTACCCGCTGCTTTTGCAGCTTTGCCAGCATGCCATCGATATCAGCATCGGTAACCTCCGCCACCGGGCGATTGATGATAATGTCGCTGATGGGGGCGGGTTCGAAATCCGGATAGACTTCAAAGGTAGCCACAAACTCCAGGTGCTCGCCCGCATCACCCGTGGGTGGGTCGATCTTTGGATCACCGGCAGGACGCAGCTTTTGTTCCTGCAAGGCTTCCTGGTAGGAGCTGGAAATCACTTCACTCATGGCTTCCAGGCGTACCTGAGGCCCGAATTTCTTTTCCACCACTTTGAAGGGAACCT
>CBDUNQ010000117.1:0-6700 GCA_965368625.1 uncultured Gammaproteobacteria bacterium | reverse complement strand
TGTCTGGTTTGGGGTGGGTGTCTGGTTTGGGGTGGGTGTCTGGTTTGGGGTGGGATAAATAAAGATATATTTCAATAGGTTATAATTTTTCATTGTTTTCAGGGTAGCCTTGAGCGCATCGCCACAGGCGCAGGATACCAGCAGGCGGGGTATCCATGCTCAAGCGTCATGACATGGGCCCGATACACCTTATATATATCAACCACCGTTCCACACCGATTCATCAAGGAAGCTGTTGCAGCCTATGGATACATGCGCGCCCCGCCCCTTCCCTGCCCATCGCCATTGGAGGTTGTTTACCCTGTTATTGGCTATGGCCGCCTTTCTCCTCAGTTGCACCACGCCCCCGGTGGAAGTGTTGCGCATCGGCACCAATGTCTGGACTGGCTATGAACCTCTTTACCTGGCACGGGAGCTGGGTTATCTGGACAAATCATCCGTGCGTCTGGTGGAGCACGCCTCCGCCACCAATGTAATCCGGGATTACCGGAATGGCACCATAGACGCAGCTACTCTGACACTGGATGAAGTGCTGTTATTGGCGCAACACAAGGAACAGCCACGCATAGTATTGATCATGGATTTTTCCAATGGTGGTGATGCCCTGGTGGCGCAGGCTGATATCCATAGCCTCACAGATCTGAAAGGCAGCCGCATTGGCGTCGAGAATACTGCCATGGGCGCCTACATGATGAAGCGCACCCTCGACACGGCAAACATCAAGCCCAATGATGTGCATATGGTTTCACTATCCGTGGATCAGCATGAACGTGCGTTTTTGAAAAAAGAAGTCGATGCCGTGGTCACCTTCGAGCCGGTAATCAGTAAATTACTGAGCGCAGGTGCGAAGGAATTATTTACCAGTGCCGGAATTCCCGGTGAAATTGTCGATGTACTGATAGTGCGCGAAGAATACCTCAAAAAAAATCCACACGTAGTGGATGAATTGATCCATGCATGGTTTCTCACCCTTGATTACCAAGCCCGTGAACCGGAAAAATCCATCACCATCATGGCACAACGGCAAGGCATAAGCCCGGAACAATTCCGCGATACATTACATAAACTGCATATCCCGGATCTGCAGGAAAACCTGAGGCAACTGGGTGGTACACCACCATTATTATTGCATACCGCCAACCAGCTTCAGGATGTAATGCTGGAACATAAATTATTAAAGAATAGGATTATCCTGGAACCCTTGCTATATCCCAGAACACTCTGGGCATACGAACGGAAATAGGCAACGAGTATGTCCAGTAAGGTGAAATGGTATCACTCGATCAGCGTGCGGATTCCCATGCTGCTCTTGCTGTTTGCCGCTATTGCAGCCGGCTACAGTTATCTTCATAACAATAATCTGGCGCATCAGCGGGTTGAAAATACGGCGAAGAACAAGACGGCCCAATTGATGTCACGACTCCAGGGTACCCTGGAATACCTGGTAAACATCAATGATTTTCCTCGCGTACAGGAAGAAATTGCATCTCTGGGTAGTGATGAAACCATCGAATATGCATTGCTGATCGATGACAACAATCACATTCTGGCTTCCCTTGAGCGCAGCCATCTCAAGCAGCCACTGGAACAGACTTCGCTGGAATCCAATAGCGCGGATATGAAGTCTTTATTGGAAATAAGCCAGCTCACACGTAAAAGCCTCAAGAACCGCCTGTTACTCAATGAAAAGCCCTCTTATCTACTCGCAACATACCCCGTTTTTCTCGGCAGTGAAGCTGATTCATTGCGTGCCTTACGCTACGGCACCCTGATTCTTAAAAAAGACCTGAGCCTGGAAAAGAGAATAGTAAGTCAGGCCGTAGCCAATCAATTAACGGATTTCAGCATTCTGCTTGGCTTGATGGTGGGCCTGCTATCTATCATCACCCATTTTACGCTCACGAGTAGAGTGAATAGTCTGGTGGAAACCACTATGAACTTCGCTACCGGGGACTATGACAGCCGCGCAATGATCCAGGGTAAGGATGAATTCTCCAGTATCGGCCGCGCCTTCGATAATATGGCCAAGGAAGTGGCTACTGCCCATAGCAGCCTGGTAAGCAGCGAACGAAAAGTACGTCTGTTGCTGGAGTCCACCAAGGATGCCATTCTCGCCATTGATCTGGATGGTATCTGTACTTTTTGCAACCCGGCTACAGCCAGTTTGCTGGGATTCCAGAGTTCCTCACAAATACAGTCGCAACCCATATCAACGGTATTATCCCGATCGGGCAACACCCTGAAGGGGGATTTTTCCTATCAGAGTTTATTTGAGGGGTTTGAGCGGGGTAAAACCCATGCCAGCGGTGAACTCTTTCTTCATCATGGCAATGATAAGCACATTTGCGCAGAGTATCGCGCATTCCCGATCCTGAGTAATGGTGAAACCGTTGGCGTTGTCTTAAGCTTCACCAACATCACCGACCGTAAAATATCGGAACAGCGTATCGAACGTCTGGCCCACTACGATCTGTTGACCGGATTACCCAATAGAGCCTTGTTCAATGACCGCCTGGAAAAGGCCTTGCAGCATACCCGGCGAAGCCGCAAAATTCTTGCCGTACTGTTTATTGATCTGGATCGCTTCAAATCCATCAACGATAGCCTGGGCCATGCCATGGGAGATCAATATCTGCAAACCATTGCCGATCGTCTGAAGAACTGTCTGCGTAGTGAAGATACCGTTGCAAGAATCGGTGGTGATGAGTTTACGATTATTCTTGAAAACCTTCCCGATGAACAAGTGGCCATTTCCATTGCCAATAAAATAATCACCTCCATCGCCGAGCCACTTCATCTGGAAGGCAATAAAATCATTCCCGGAGCCAGCATTGGCATCAGCCTGTACCCCAATGATGGTGAAAATGGAGAAGCATTACTGAAAAATGCTGACACAGCCATGTATCAGGCCAAGGCATCCGGGCGTAATCGCTGTGTGCGCTATGCCAAGGAACAATCCGCCTATGCCGAACAGCGTTTCAAGCTGGAACAGGATTTGCGCAATGCGCTGGAGCAGCAACAATTCATACTCAATTATCAGCCACTGGTATCTATTGATGGCCCTCTACTGGGGGCTGAGGTATTGGTGCGCTGGCAGCATCCTGATGGACACATGATCCCCCCTCTGGAATTTCTCGATGTAGCCCGCGAAATCGGCATCATTGCCACACTGGATAATTATGTACTTCGTCGTGCCTGTGAACAGGCGGCATACTGGCAACAACAGGGGATGGTTACCATGAGAATATCCGTGAATCTATCCGGTGTTCAGATCAATGATGGCTCTATCCTGACTACGGTTGAGGATATTCTCAGAGATACCGGGCTGGACCCGGGTTGGCTGGAACTGGAAATAACGGAAGGCTTTATCATGAGCAATCCTGACAGGGCCATCAGCACACTCACCGAGTTACGGAAACTGGGGATCTCGCTGGCCATTGATGATTTTGGCACCGGACATTCTTCCCTGGGCTATCTGAAACGCTTGCCGGTCAACCGGCTTAAAGTGGATCGCTCCTTTATCAACGATATCAATACAGACAAGGATGATAAGGCACTGGTGGCCACCATCCTCGCCATGGCGCAGCATCTGAATCTCGAAGTGCTCGCCGAAGGAGTGGAAGATCTGCAGCAACTGGAAACCCTCAAACAGCTGGGTTGTCGCGAGATCCAGGGGTATTACATCAGCCGTCCCCTGGATCGTGAACACTTCGAGCATTTTCTGCAGCACACAAATGGGCAATCCATCGCAAACATGGAGTGAATCTTCCACCACCTCCATAAATCCATAAAATGGAGGGTTCATCCTGGTATAAAAAACCAAAAAAAAGTGTAAAGTTTCCCATACATTTGCATAGTTACCACACCTTGACTGAAGCCAGCCTTCCCGGCGAATTTAATTCATCTTATTGTTTTTAATGGTAATTATTCCATCAAAAACCCTCCACACCTACACGCGGCGTACCCTGCAATCAGGCTTACAGATGAAATAAGCGCGAAAGTTATGTAGTATTCCACGCAGGGCTGTGGCCTGAACAAGGAATGAAGATACACAAACTGTCTGAAGGGATTCAGGGCCTCTTCCCAGCGCGAAGCCGTTTCGGGCTTTGCAGCAATACAAAATTTTTCTGCAGCCATCCTGCGATGGTTTTGCATTTATTGGGGGCATCACCGTGTCCAGCTGTGCTTGGCGTTATATCAGCGCCAACTTCCATTCCTGTTGGAATGAGAAAAGCCCATGCGCAACCTACACAACAGGCGAGCCCCTCCCTGGATTACGTTCTTCAGATATGAAGCAGGTAACAACAATATGAAAAGCATCGGATGTAAATTTCTTGTCACACTGATCTCTTCCTTGAGCATTTCTTCCATCAGCACGGGCGCCACCCAGTTCCAGGATGTATCCACGGCACTTGACTTGAATGGCAGCCTGACAGAGAGCTGGGGGGCTTCCTGGGGTGATCTGAACAATGACGGTTATCCGGATTTGTACATGTCCAATCATCGCACCTATGGAAAGATGATCGTGAACAATCAGGATGGCAGCTTTACCGATGTTTCCAATGCCGTGGACCAGGATGGCGTGTTTGCCAGAAACTGGTCGGGCAAGGATACCCATGGTGCTTCCTGGGGCGATCTGGATAACGATGGCGACCTGGATATGGTACATGCCGTTTCCACGGGTGCTTCTCACCATCTCAGCAATGAAAACGGCATTCTGGCACTGCAGCCCACTGTCTTTGCGGAATCCCATGCACGTCAAGCCCTGTTTTTCGATACAGATAATGATGGCTTGCTTGATATCAACTGGATTGCCTATAGCGGCGCCTATGGCTGTAACGGCAATGGTGAATGGGGCTTATTCACCGACCTGAATCACAGCGGTGGACTGGATTTCATTTGTTCGGATCGTTTATCCCTGTTTCCCGGAGAAATCATTACCCATGGTGCCGGTCCAGCGGTTACCACCCTGTCACCCACCAATCGCGTATATGACCTGGTCACCGGTGATTTCAATGGTGATCTCTATAACGACCTGGTGGAAATCATCAGTACCGACCGCCCCTCCACTGCCCATCTGGTAAACGCCACCTTGTTGGAAACCCAGATGACTTCAGGGGGTGCCCGTAAAACCCTGACCTTTACCAGTGCCGGTTCCATCACGATTCGTGATCTCAATGACAGTGCCTGGAACAAATACGCCAGTACCCGTGTACACATCGGTGCCAATGGGATCAATCCCACCACGGAAACCTTCACCCTGGACGTCGCTGATCCTGCCAACCATGGCATCATGAATGGCGCCGACGATGGCATCTATATCGGCTATGATCCGGCCAGTAGCCAATGGACACTGTATCTATCGGCCACCAGCTGGAGTTATCTGCATCTCCTCATTGAATCCAGCGCACCCATTACACAATACAATCAAACCCCGGTACTGGATGGGGATGGGCCGATATTACCCGTGTATTTACAGGGTTCCGCCACTGGCTTCCAGGATGCCACCGCCGGCAGCGGACTCAGTGAAGTACTTTGCTCCAGTGGCGTTTCCGGTGACTTCGATAACGACATGGATCTGGACATCTATATGGCCTGCCGTGAAGGCGCGGCCAATATCGCCAATGTATACTTCGACAACCAGGGGGACGGTACCTTTGTAAAGGTTACCAATGCCGGTGGTGCAAATGGTGTGGAAGGGGGTGCCGTGGGTGACATGGCAGGCACCAGCGATAGCGTTGTGGTCGCCGATTACGATCTCGATGGATTTCTTGACCTGTTTGTCATCAATGGTCTGAACATGCGCCCCCATGAATTGGGTGGCCCCAAACAATTGTTCAGAAACCAGGGTAATGGTAACCATTGGCTTGAGCTGGATCTGCAGGGCGTCACCTCCAACCGCGATGGCGTGGGGGCCAAACTCTACATAACCACACCCGATGGCAAGGTGCAGTACCGTGAACAAAATGGCGGTTATCACCGTTGGTCACAGAACCATCAACGGGTACATGTGGGTCTGGGCGCCAACACACGGGCCGATATCCGCGTGGAATGGCCCAGTGGAATCATTGACAATTTCACCTCCATTGTCGGGGACAATCTATACAGAGTCACCGAAGCCCAGGGGGTGACACCTCTGTTTGCACCCACAACACCACCGGTAACTCCTGTACTTTCCATAAACGACGTCACCGTTGACGAAGCCGCGGGTACCGCCACCGTGCGTGTTTCCCAGAGTGAAGCCACCACAACCACGGTCACCGTAGGTATCGCCACCCTGGGCGGAACCGCTGCAGAGGGCCTCGACTACCTGGGTAAGGTGCGCACCCTGAGCTTCGCTCCGGGCGACACCGTAAAATACATGAGCATCGATATTATTGATGACACTCTGGTGGAAAGTACGGAAAGCTTCAGTGTGCAATTATCCAGCCCGGTGGGTGCCACCCTGGGCGATGCCACCGGCCTCGTTACCATCAACGATAATGATGTGGCGGCCCTGCCCACGGTTTCCGTATCGAGCACGGTGATCAATGAAGCGGCGGCCAGCGCCAGTGTGACCCTCTCATTAAGCAGTGCATCTCTTAATACGGTATCCGTAACCGCGGCCACTGTGGCCGGATCGGCCAGTGAGGGTAGCGACTTTCTCGCAAGCACCCAGATCTTTACCTTTACGCCGGGTGAAACCAGTAAGATCCTGACC
>CBDUNQ010000116.1:0-6701 GCA_965368625.1 uncultured Gammaproteobacteria bacterium | reverse complement strand
ACTCTGGCCTCTGGATCGAAGCGCTTGGCCATTTCATTGAAGATCCAGAAGTCGGGTTTGGAATCACCATGGGGCTGTTGCACATTGCGGATGAGATTCACACGCCGCTCCGTATTGGTGAAACAGCCTTCTTTCTCCGCCCAGATGGCCGCAGGAAAATACACATGGCTGTATTCATTGGTTTCCACGTCGGCATAGGCATCCTGCACCACCAGGAAATCCAGTCGCTCCAGGGTCTTGCGAATGCGTGCCGTGTTGGGCATGGAAGTCATGGGGTTGGTGGCGATGAGCCAGAGCCCCTTGATCTGACCGGTTTCAATGGCGGGCAGGATATCGGTCATGAACAGACCGCGTTTCTTCGGGAAAAAATCCGGATCAACCCCCCAGAATTCAGAAATCTCCTGACGGTCCTGCTCTTTTTCCAGGGCACGGTATCCCGGAAGCCCGGAGCAGGAAGACCATTCACGGGTACCCATGGCATTACACTGGCCGGTAATGGAAAGGCTGCTGCCACCCGGCTTGCCGATATTGCCGGTAATCAGATTGAGGTTGTTAATGGCCACCACGCCATCAGAACCATGGGTACTTTGATTGATACCCATGGTCCAGATGGTCATGGCGGCTCCAGCCTTGGCATATAGGCGGGCGACATTGCGAATACTGTCTTCATCGATGCCGCAGATCCTGGCTGCCGTCACCGGATCGTAGCGTTCCACTTCGGCGGAAAATGCTGGAAAGCCTTCGGTATGCGCTTCAATGTATTCCGGCGCATGCAGGCCCTCCTTGAGAATCACATGAGCCAGGGCATTGAGCAACACCACATCGGTACCGGGTTTGATGGGTAGATGCATATCCGCCGACTGGGCCAGCATGGTCACCCGCGGATCCACCACAATCAGGGGGAAATTGCGCTTTTCTCGCTCTTCCCGCATACGCCAGTAAATGACCGGGTGTTGTTCGGGTAAATTGGAGCCGATGGCCAACAGACACTCGGTGTGGGTAAAGTCGTCATAGCACCCAGGTGGACCATCGGAACCAAAGGAACGCTTGTAACCGGAAACCGCCGAAGACATACATAGGGTGGTATTGCCATCATAATTATTGGTACCAATCAGCCCACGGGCCAGCTTGCCAAGCGTATAGAACTCTTCGGTCATGATCTGCCCGGTGGAAACAATGGCAAAGGCATCCCTACCATGGGCCTGTTGTATCTGCCGGATCTGTTCCGCACTGTGATCCATGGCTTCCTTCCAGCTGGCTTCGCGAAAGGGTTCATGAATCCGATCGCGCATCAATGGCACCGAGCCACGTCCCGCTGATTTAAACAATTCATGTTCCAGTATGCCCTTGATACACAGCTTGCCACGATTCACATCGGCATCGGCCACGCCCCGTGAAGATACGGCACGCCCATCCTTGTCCAGCCCCACCTCTATGGAACACCCCGTGGAACAATAACCACAGGTGGTGTACTTCCACTCAACCACGCCCTTATCGACGAGTTTGATTGGGTTTTTCTGGTTACGGCCAAATAACATGCGATTCCCCTTGCGTCATCAGGCTACGATCTGTGCAGGCAGACAACGCTTTACCGATGAGTTCCATTTCCATAAAAGCTCAATCTGAATTTATTGATTCGGACAACCTTCTGCTGGCACCAGGGACAGCAATACCCGGTCACCTTCCCGCTTCACGGGATAACTGGCGGCACAACCCACATCAGGTGCCACTGCATCACCACTGTCGAGGTTGATCTTCCAGTCATGCAGGGGGCAGGCCACCCGCTTGCCATGAACAATACCCTGAGACAAGGGACCACCCTTGTGCGGGCACTTGTCACGCAGGGCAAACAATTCATCGCTGGCGGTACGAAATACCGCAATATCTCCCTGCTCACGACGCACCACACGGGCACCCTGGCGGGGAATTTCATCGAACAGACCTACATCAATCCACTGGGAATCACTCATCTTTATCTATCCACCTGTACAACTGCATATGGGGTACGGATTAACACGTACCGCAGAACCTGGCGCGCACATTCTTCGCGCCCATATCGAATACATCAGCTTACCTGGGTCAGCGGTGAGAACTCATGCTGCTGGCCACCTTCGGCACGTTCCTTCCAGGGATCATCCTGGGCAAAGGTCTGGGAGTAACGGAAGCGCTCCGCCAATTGGACACGGTTTTCGGCATCTTCAACGATCCGTTCCTTCACATAACTCAGACCCACGCGTTCGATCCAGGGAGCCGTACGTTCCAGGTAATGGGCTTCTTCGCGATACAACTGCATAAAGGCAGCGCAATATTCCAGCACCTCGGCTTCGGTTTTCACGCTACAGAGCAGATCCGTGGCACGTACCTTGATGCCGCCGTTACCGCCCACATGCAATTCGTAGCCGGAGTCTACACACACCACACCAAAATCCTTGATGGTGGCTTCGGCACAGTTACGCGGACAGCCGGAGGCCGCCATCTTGAATTTATGCGGCGTCCAGGAACCCCAGGTCATCTTTTCCAGTTCAATACCGATATGAGTGGAATCCTGGGTACCGAAACGGCACCACTCTTTACCGACACAGGTTTTAACCGTACGCAGGGCCTTGCCGTACGCATGTCCCGACACCAGCCCGGAAGCATTGAGTTCTCCCCAGATTTTAGGCAGTTCTTCCTTCTTCAGACCATACAGTGCAATGCGTTGACCACCGGTTACATGCACGGTTTTCACATTGTATTTCTCGGCCGCATCGGCAATGGCGCGCAATTCCCGGGGTGTGGTGCCACCGCCCCACATGCGGGGAATCACCGAGTAGGTGGCGTCCTTCTGGATGTTGGCGTGGGCACGCTCATTGATAAAGCGTGATTGGCTGTCGTCCTGATACTCACCGGGCCAGGCGCACAGCAGGTAATAATTGAGGGCCGTACGGCATTTGGGACAGCCATCTTCGGTCTTCCAGGCAAAAAACTCGCGTACCGCCTGCATGGTCTTCAACTCATTACTCACCATGCCGGCACGTACTTCATCATGGGTATGCTCGGTACAGGCGCACAGGGGCTTGCGGTTGGGGGATTCGGAATATTCACCGCCCAGGGTATGGGAAAGCAGGGCTTCCACCAGGCCGGTACAGGACCCACAGGAACTGGATGCCTTGGTGTGAGCACGCACCTCATCCAAAGTAAAGAGTTTGTTCTGCGTAATGGATTTGACGATGTCCCCCTTACACACGCCATTACAGCCACAGATTTCCGCGGTATCGGCCATGGCCGCCACGCGATTATCATCGCCATGACCGGAATCTCCCAGGTGAGCTTGACCGAATAACAGGTTTTCCCGCATATCGGAGATATCCGTGCCATCACGCATCAATTCGAAATACCAGGTACCGTCGATGGTGTCGCCATACATGACGGCGCCCTTGATACGGTTGTTCTTCACAACCACTTTTTTGTACACACCGCGGGCAGGATCCTGCAAAATCAATTCTTCGGTGCTGTCATCACCGATGAAATCACCGGCGGAAAACAGATCAATACCGGTAACCTTGAGTTTGGTGGACGTCAGCGAACCTTCATAGATACCGATACCGTGCTTCACCAGGTGGTTGGCACACACCTTGGCCTGCTCAAACAAGGGTGCCACCAGACCATAGGTTTCACCTCTGTGCTGTACACATTCACCAAGGGAATACACACGCGGGTCATAGGTCTGCATGGTGTCATTGACCACGATGCCGCGTTCGCAATGCAGACCCACTTTCTTGGCCAGTTCCATATTGGGGCGAATGCCCACGGCCATGACCACCAGATCCGCCGGAATTTCCAGACCACCCTTGAACTTCACACCCTCGACTTTATCCTTTCCTACAATGGCTTCCGTGGAAGCCTCCATGAGGAAATTCATACCGCGTTCTTCCAGGGATTTTTTCAGCATCTTGGATGCCTGTTTATCGAGCTGGCGCTCCATCAGGCTATCCAGCAAGTGCACCACGGTGACATCCATGCCCTGCTTCATCAGGCCATTGGCTGCTTCCAGCCCCAACAGACCGCCGCCGATCACCACGGCCTTGGCCTTTTCCTTTGCGGAAGCATCCAGCATGCGTTCCACATCGTGAATATCACGGAAACCGATGACCCCTTCCAGTTCCTTTCCGGGAACCGGAATGATGAAAGGATAGGAACCCGTGGCCAGAATCAGGCGGTCATAAACCGCTTCGGTGCCATCCGCCGCCTTGACGATGCGTTTGGCGCGATCAATATCCACCACTTCCTTGCCCTTGTGCAGGGTAATACCATTGTCCACATACCACTGCTCATCATTGAGCATGATTTCGTCAATGGTTTTTTCACCGGCCAATACCGGGGAAAGCATGATGCGGTTGTAGTTGCCAGAGGGTTCGGCACCGAATACCGTGATGTCGTAGTGTTCCGGGGCGAGCTTCAATACTTCCTCAAGCGCCCGAACACCCGCCATACCATTGCCAACCAATACCAGTTTTTCTTTCATATACCTGCTCCAGGGGCGTACACATTGCTACTTGCCCTACCCCTGAGCAAATTTTATGCCAGACAGGAGAATACAGATTTAGTTGATATATTTCAGATGGATAAATGTGTTTTGCGCGTACCGGCAGAGTATCGCCCCCCCCAGAAATGCCCTTCATTGGTGCGCCTGCAGACGGCCGCGCACCAGGAGTGCAGGTCCAGCCTGCCAACGGGATCGGCATACCCATACAACATATAATGGTATGACGCACCTCTCTGTTAGCCATGTCTGCATGAGGACGACTCCCGGTCCGCTACTCGTGCACCCTGCAGATCCACGGTGACGCACGACCATGGATCATGGCGTCCGCAAACAGGCGTGCAGCCATGCCACGCACAAGATCGGCGCAGGATTTTCGCCGCAATGGGAATACACGCACCCATGCTGTGCATCCGCGTTGCGCATTTTCAATGCAATGCCTGCTAAACAGGCACTTGCCTGACTGGCACAGTACTTGCTCAAGCTTGTTTTTCACACCGAATCACAGAGACACTTTATGTCCGACTCGAAATTGAATCTGCTGTCCTTCACGGGAAAAGTCCGCATTCTGCATTTAAGCTGGATGGCCTTCTTTCTTACTTTTTTCGTCTGGTTCAACCATGCCCCGCTGCTGGCCTCCATGCGCGAAACCTTTGGACTCAGTGATCAGGAAATCAAAACCCTGTTGATTCTCAATGTCGCACTTACCATACCCGCACGCATCATTGTGGGAATGCTGGTGGATGCCTTCGGACCACGGCGCATGTATTCCCTGTTACTCTTTATATCCAGCTTTCTGTGTTTCGGCTTCGCCTTTGCCGACGACTATGAACAACTGGCCATGATGCGTTTTCTACTTGGCTTCGTGGGTGCTGGCTTTGTCATCGGAATCCGCATGATCGGCGAATGGTTCCCGGCCAGGCAGGTAGGCGTTGCAGAAGGCATTTATGGCGGCTGGGGCAACTTCGGATCTGCGGCCGCCGCCATGTCCCTGCCCACCATTGCCCTTTTTTATGGCGGTGAGGATGGCTGGCGCTATGCCATTGCCACCACGGGCGTTATGACCCTCATATTCTCCGCGGTTTATTTCTTTTCCGTAAGCGATACTCCCAAGGGTTCCACCTATTTCAAACCCAAGCGCATGGGTGCCATGGAAGTCACCAGCAAGGGGGATTTCTTTCTTTATCTTTTCATGAACATTCCGCTGTATGCCGCACTGGCGGTATTAGCCTGGAAACTGGGCCCCGCCAACCTCGGCATGCTCAATGACACCGTAGTTACCCTCATCTACGCGTCGCTGATCGGTATGTATATTTTCCAGACCATCCGCATCTATCAGATCAATAAAGACGTGTTCACCAAAGAAGTGCCGGAGATCGAGCGTTACAAATTCAAACAGGTGGCGATTCTCGATTTCGCCTACCTGGCCACCTTCGGCTCGGAGTTGGCAGTGGTATCCATGCTACCCCTGTTTTTCATGGATACCTTTGATCTTTCCATGGTCACGGCAGGCATGCTGGCCTCCGCTTATGCCTTCATGAATCTTGTCGCACGCCCCAGCGGAGGTCTGTTTTCCGACCGCTTCGGCCGCAAAACCAGCCTGATGCTTCTGGTGGGTGGCCTGCTGGTGGGTTATCTGCTCATGAGCCAGATTGATTCCAGTTGGCCCATCGCCCTGGCGGTGGCCGTCACCATGCTTTGCTCCTTCTTTGTACAATCCGGTGAAGGGGCGGTATTTGCCATGGTGCCACTGGTCAAGCGCCGGCTTACCGGCCAGGTGGCGGGTATGGCCGGTGCCTATGGCAATGTGGGTGCGGTTACTTTCCTCACGGTACTCTCCTTTGTATCGCCTCAGGTATTCTTCCTGGTAATCGCCGGGGTCGCCGCCATTACGCTGGTGGGTGTAGCCTTCTTCATGGAAGAACCCAAGGGTCATATGGCGGAAATCATGCCCGATGGCACGGTACAGATGATTGAAGTGGAATAAGCCATCACATTCGCAACGGCATCGGCGACCCCGCTATACTGGGGCCTGTACATACCAGCCTACATAGGTACTTTTTCAGGATGCCAACAAGCCAATGCCACTATCGCTGACGATCCGTGCGGGGCAATACACCTGCGCCGGCATAAAGCCGGCCAATGAGGATTCCTGTGGCATCCGTTTACCGGAAGAGCC
>CBDUNQ010000115.1:0-6716 GCA_965368625.1 uncultured Gammaproteobacteria bacterium | reverse complement strand
CTTACGCCCCTGGTGGACCTTCCGGCTCACTATGGCGATCAGGGGAAAACCTCCAAGGTGATCGGCCTGGTGGATGCGCCGGATCAGCGCTTCGTATTCAGTTTGTTTGATGCCGGTGAAATCTGGCTTGCCGATGTCTCGCAGGTGGGGAGTCCGCAGGTACAGAAATTCACCGACGTCGGCCTGCAACCCTACTATGCTCTCATATCACCCGATGGCCGCTATTATCTGGCCGGCCTGTTTGGAGAGAATGGCCTTGCCCTCCTGGATCTCTGGCGTCCCGAGCACGGAGTGCAGCGGGTGTTACCCGATTATGGCCGTGGAGAGGAAAAATTAGCGGTATACAAAATGCCGCATCTGGAAGGATGGGCCATGGCCGGCCCCTATGCCTTTGTGCCGGCCGTGGGCCAGCACCGGGTGCTGGTGATTGATCGGGTAAGCTGGCAATTGGTGAAAAGCATTCCCGTGCATGGCCAGCCGGTGTTTGTCATGGCGCGGCCCGATGGCCGCCAGGTCTGGGTGAATTTTGCTCATCCACGGAATGACCGGGTGGATGTCATCGATACCTTGTCCCTGGAACCTGTCCACCAGCTGAATCCAGGCAAGGCGGTGTTACATATGGAGTTCACTGCCCGCGGCGAACAGGTATGGATATCGGTCCGGGATGAAGATCGTATCGACATTTATGATACCCGCGATTATACCCTGCTGAAACAGTTGGCGGCAGACAAGCCCAGTGGCATCTTCTTCAGTAATCGTGCCCACAGGATTGGCCTATGAGTCATAAACAAACGCATTTCACTGAATTACAGCGTCATCTGCTCAATGAGCGAGTCCGAAGTACTGGAAACCCTGAGTGCGCTACAGGATGAAGGCGTGATCAGCCGTGTGGGTCCGGTCTTGGCACCACAGCGCGTAGGCGCCAGCACCCTGGCGGCCATGGCGATTCCACCCCATGACCTGTGGCGGGTGGCGCAGCGTATCAGTGCCCATGCAGGGGTGAATCACAATTATGAACGAGAGCATCGTTTCAATCTGTGGTTCGTGGCCACAGCACCTAATGAAGCCAGGCTGGCGGCGGTCATCACCGAACTGGAGCAGGAAGTTGGATACCGGGCACTAGTGCTGCCAATGCTGGAGGATTATCACATTGATCTGGGGTTTGCATTGCAATGGACCTGAGTATCCGCCAACGACTTGCACACCATACCGGCTTGAGTGAGCAGGACCGGCAACTGATCATGGCGGTACAGGATGGTTTGCCGCTGGTGAGCCGTCCCTATGCGGTTATTGGTGAGCGCCTGGGTATATCCGAAGCACAGGTACTGGAGCGTCTACATCACTTACTACAGGATGGGGTCATCAAGCGTCTGGGAGTGGTGGTGCGGCACCGTCGCCTTGGCTATCAGGCCAATGCCATGGTGGTGTGGAATGTACCCGATGACCAGGTACAGGCACTGGGGCAGTGTTTTGCCCGTTTTCCCTTTGTACGACTGTGTTATCAGCGGCCAAGACGCGGGGCTCAATGGCCCTATAACCTGTTCTGCATGATTCATGGCCAGGATCGTTCCCAGGTGCTGGCACAGGTTGATCACCTGGTGGCTGCCTGTGATACAGGGAATATCGCCCATCAGGTTCTGTTCAGTGCGCGTTGTTTCAAACAGGTGGGCGCCAATTATACTGAACAGCAAAAGGCGCGGAAACAGGATCTGCACGAGGCACGGGTATGAGTATGTCCATCACCGATGGTGAAACAGTGCAACTGGATGCCATGGATCGCAGGCTCATCAACCGCCTGCAGGAAGGGTTTCCCATTGCTGACCGGCCCTATGCGATGGTGGCGGAAGAACTCGGTAGTAGTGAGGCCGAACTGCTGCAGCGCCTGGAGAATCTGCTATCCAGAGGCGTGCTATCGCGCTTTGGCCCCATGATCCATGCGGAACGCCTCGGCGGTGGACTGACGCTGGCAGCCATGCATGTTCCGGTATCGCAGCGGGAAGCCGTGATCGAGCAAATCAATGCCTTTACGGAAGTGGCCCATAATTATGAGCGCGATCATTATCTGAATCTCTGGTTTGTGCTCGCCACTGAAATGCCATCCCAGATCGGCGATACCCTTGCTGCCATTGAAGCCTGTACCGGCCTCAAAGTGTACAATTTTCCCAAAGAAGAAGAATATTACCTGAATCTGAGGTTTACCGTATGAGCGGGCCCATGGCAACGGTGCCAGCCAGCCATCGCCCTGCGCACCGGCAGGAAACGCCTGAACTCGATCCCCTGGACCGGCGAATTCTGCTTGCCTGTCAGGCGGGTTTGCCCCTGGTGGCGCAGCCATATCACGCGTTGGCAGAGACGCTGAAGGTGAAACCGAAAATACTCATGGAGCGCATGCGCCGCATGCAGGACATGGGAATAATACGGCGCATCGGCGCAATCCCCAATCATTCTCGACTGGGTTACCGGGCCAATGGCATGACTGTATGGGATGTGGCGGATGAGCAGGTGTCCTTGCTGGGCAAGCAGGTGGGGGAACTGGCATTCGTGAGTCATTGCTATCGTCGGCCACGGCATCTGCCTCTCTGGCCATACAATCTGTTTGCCATGGTCCATGGGCACGATCGCGACGCGGTACAGGAACAGATACAAACCATCAAAAACCTACTGGGGACTGCCTGCCAGGCCTATGACGTCCTGTTCAGTACCCGTATTCTGAAAAAAACCGGGTTAAGAATTGATAAAGGTCAAGGTGTGGACTAGGCGGGGGCGCGCAGTATAGGTTGCAGTCATCGCTTCGGCCATGAGGGAGAGTTTTCATGTTTCGTATTACCCGATATCTGCAGGCGCTTGCCACTGGTGAAGAGGCAGGCAGGAAGCGCACTCCCCCCGGACCGGTGGTCATCTGGAACCTGATTCGGCGCTGCAATCTCACCTGTAAACACTGCTACTCCATTTCGGCGGATACAGATTTCCCGGGTGAACTGACCACCGATGAAGTGTACAGGGTGCTTGAAGATTTGCGTGAATTTGGCGTGCCGGCACTGATTCTTTCCGGCGGTGAACCCCTGTTACGCGAAGATATATTCCGGATTTCCCGGCGTGCACGGGATCTGGGATTTTACCTCGGCTTATCCACTAATGGCACACTCATCGATGCAGCTATGGCGGAGCAGGTATCGCAGGTGGCTTATGATTATGTAGGCATCAGTATCGATGGTTTGCGCGACACCCATGATCGTTTTCGCCGCCGCCAGGGAGCCTTTGATGCATCCATGGCCGCATTGCAGCACTTGCGGGAGCGGGGTGTAAAAGTGGGATTGCGATTTACGCTTACTCAGGATAAGGCCCATGAATTACCACAGGTACTGGACTTGCTGGTAAAACAGGATATCGACAAATTTTACCTGTCCCATCTCAACTATGCCGGCCGGGGCAATCGCAATCGAAAAGACGATGTGCATCATCAGATGACGCGCGATGCCATGGAGTTACTGTTCAATACCTGCTGGAAGGGGATTCAGGAGGGAAGGCCAAGGGAATTTGTCACTGGCAATAATGATGCCGATGGGGTGTACTTATTGTATTGGATTCAAAAAAACTTCCCTCGTGAAGCATCCCGTATGCAGGCGCATCTGCAGCAATGGGGTGGCAATGCCTCGGGTCTGCATATTGGTAATATCGATAATCTCGGGAATGTGCACCCCGATACTTTCTGGTGGGAGCATACTCTGGGTAATGTGAGGGAGCGGCCTTTTTCCGCTATCTGGCAGGATACCCGTGATCCCCTGATGGCTGGCTTCAAACACCAGCCGCGACCGGTGCATGGGCGTTGTGGCCAATGCAAGCATCTGGATATCTGTGGTGGCAATACCCGGGTGCGGGCCTATCAGTTGACCGGGGATCCCTGGGCGGAAGATCCTGCCTGCTACCTGACGGATGCTGAAATCGGCGTGGTGGAGGGGGCGCGCGATTGATGAATGTGCCTTATCAGCGAGATGCGCAACGTAAAGGCCGGCAGCGCTTCATGCCGGTATCATGAAGCTCCTGTCCAACATCATATTCGGATGCTGGTCGGCCTGCCTGCTGGTCTGGCCCCTTTGTGTTGCATCGGCTTCTGGTGAGGTTGAGAGACACTATCAAAAACATTGCGCGGAATGTCATGGCGAAGATCGCCTGGGCCGTATGGGGCCGGCCCTGCTTCCGGAAAATCTCAGTCGTACCAAACCGGAGGAAGCGGCAGAAGTGATTCGTAATGGCCGGCCGGCCACGCAGATGCCCGCCTTTGCAAGCACCTTGGATGCGGCCACCATTACTGCCTTGCGCGACTATGTCTATACGCCACTGAAAGAGGTACCGCGTTGGAGTAAAGAGGAAATCCAATCCAGCCATATTCGTCACGCACTTGAAAAAGACCTTGCCGATAAACCACAGTTTTCTGCAGATCCCCTGAATCTGTTTGTGGTAGTGGAATTGGGGGATCATCACGCCACCCTGTTGGATGGTGACAAACTGGAAGCCATACATCGATTTCCTACGCGCTATGCCTTGCATGGTGGCCCGAAATATTCCCCTGACGGGCGCTATGTATATTTTGCTTCACGTGATGGCTGGGTCAGTAAATACGATCTTTACAACCTGACGTTGATTGCCGAGGTGCGTGCCGGTATCAATACCCGCAACCTGGCGGTTTCCGCCGATGGTCGATATGTGCTGGTGGGGAATTATCTGCCACATAGTCTGGTATTGCTGGATGCCCGGGATCTGCAATTGATTAAGCTGATACCTGTAGCAGACGACTTTGGCAAGACTTCCCGGGTCAGTGCCGTATATGTGGCCCCACCGCGAAACAGCTTCGTGGTGGCCTTGAAGGATTTTCCCGAAGTCTGGGAAATCAGTTATTCCGATAATCCGGAACCGGTATTTCGCGGTATGGTGCATGATTACCGCTACCAGGAAGGGCTGGCGGAAAAGGGGCGGTTCCCGGTGCGTAAAATCATGCTGGATGACTATCTGGATGATTTTTTCTTTGATCAATCCTATACCCATCTGATCGGAGCCGCCAGAAATGCCCGCAATGGGCAGGTGGTGAATCTGGATATACGGCGCAAGATCGCTGATCTGGAACTGGATGGCATGCCGCACCTGGGTTCGGGCATTACCTTTCAATATCAGGGGAAGCCGGTGTTGGCCACACCCAATCTCAGCAAGGGGGAAGTCAGCATCATCGATATGCGGAATTGGAAAACCATTAAGCGCATAACGACCCTGGGCCCGGGGTTTTTCATGCGCAGCCACGAGCAAAGCCCCTATGCCTGGGTGGATGTATTCTTTGGTCCGGAAAAGGATGCGGTGCATGTCATCGATAAGGAGCGCCTGGAAATCGTCAAAACCCTGCGGCCTGCTCCCGGGAAAAATGCCGCTCATGTGGAATTTGATCGCTATGGAAAATATGCCTTGTTGAGTATCTGGGATCCGGAGGGGGCATTGGTGATTTATGACGCGGTAACGCTTAAAGAATTGAAACGCTTGCCCATGCGCAAGCCTTCCGGGAAATACAATGTCTACAACAAGATCAGTGCATCGGAAGGAACCAGTCATTGAACCATAATGCCGTATCCCATCGTTGGCAGATATTGACCGCTGCGCCACATCGGCTGATGTTTTTTGCCGGTGTGCTGCAAATGCTCATCAGTCTGCTGTTGTGGTCCTGGGAACTGGCGGGGCGCTATCTATCCTGGTTGGCAGTGCCGGAATCGGTGATCCCCGCCCTGTGGATCCATGGCTTTTTGATGTTGTATTGCATTTTTCCCTTCTTTATTTTCGGCTTTCTGATGACTACCTATCCACGCTGGATGAATGGTGAGTCAGTGCCTCGTAAGGTCTATATACAGACATTTGTCCCCATGTTTACCGGTGTTATGTTTTTTTATTCCGGGATAATACTGGGCACATCACTCATGGCGCTTGGTGTCATGGTCTTTTTGGCGGGTTGGCTGAGGGGGGTGTGGGGTCTGTTGTACGTATACAGACACGCTGCTTCCCATGATAAGCGCTATGAGCGCTTGCTGAATTTCGCATTATGGGTGGCGGCCCTGGGTATGCTGCTGTTTGTTTTTGGTCTGCTTATGGATCAGCCGCTGGCGTATGTGGTTTCCCTGCAACTGGGTATGTGGGGTTTCCTGTTGCCCGTAGTCATTACCGTAGCACACCGGATGATCCCTTTTTTCAGTGAATGTGTGCTGCAATCCTATACGCGGGTGCAGCCCTTCGGGCTATTGCTCATGATGCTGGCAGCCTGTTACCTGCGCATGGTATGGGTCTGGATGGAAGCCTCCTGGTTGCTGCTGTTGAGCGATATGACGCTCATGCTCGGTGCGATGTACTTGAGTATGCGCTGGGGTTGGCGACGCAGTCTTGCCATTCGATTACTGGGTATGCTGCATATCGCTTTTTCCTGGCTGGCGCTGGGTATGGGTCTGTACGTGATACAAGGTTTCCTGCACTGGTTTCCCGATAGTATCAGCCTTGGGCGCGCACCTTTGCATGCCCTGGCCATCGGATTCATCAGCAGCATGGTACTGGCCATGGCAAGCCGCGTCAGTCTGGGGCACTCGGGGCGGGCACTACAGGTGGATCCATTGACTTGGTGGTTGTTTCTGGGCATCAATCTGGTTGCCGTACTGCGGGTGCTGGGTGAATTGCCTCAGGGCTCCCTGTTA
>CBDUNQ010000114.1:0-6717 GCA_965368625.1 uncultured Gammaproteobacteria bacterium | reverse complement strand
GACTATTGAAGGGTATCCAGCACCGCGCCGTGCCCTGATGATCGCAGAACGACCCGCCTGAACCCGGTATTACATGGTGATTATTGACAATACTGCAACAAAGGTGGCCTCTCAGGCACAGGGTAATTGTCTATACTTGGACTGTCGTATAACGCGGTAACCGCATAACTACCAGGTTTGAGAGGTAGAAAACCAGATACGTAGTTCCGGGGGGAATCATGTCCAAGGGTTTGTTTGTCTGCTGCTTCATGACTAGAAATCCAATTGAGTCCAGGGAATGATCCAGGCATTGAAATCCATTCTCCTGGTGGTCAACGATGCAACGGATGGCTTGCTGATTGAATCCGCATTTTCCCAGGCCCAGGCCGATGTTGACATCACCCTTCGCCATCGGCTGCACCAAGCCAGTAAACACCTGGCCATGTGTTCTCCCAACCTGGTGATCGCCGACTACCAGCTCACCGATGGCCGTGGCATTGAACTGCTGCCGGCCGATCAGGAATTAATGCGCTTTCCACTGGTCATCCTTACCGATCATGGCGATCAGGATATAGCCGTAGCGGCCCTTAAATCCGGTGCCATGGACTGCATCATCAAATCCCCGGACAGTATCAACAGCCTGCCACTGCTTGCCATACGGGTATTACGGGAATGGCAGCAACGCCTGGATCATCGCGAAGCCATAGCAGCGCGTAAACGCAGCGAGGTCCGGCTGGCGAGTTTCTTTCAGGCTGCTTCTGAAGGCATTTTCTTTCACCAGCAGGGTCGAATACTCGACGTCAATGGTGCCATCGAACGTTTGCTGGGTTACACCGATCGGGAAGTCATCGGCAGGCAGTTGATTGAGTTCATCGCACAGGAGGATCAGGGAAAGGTTCGTCAGTATATGATTTCCGGTCTGGAGGGCCCCTACGAGGTACAGGTCCGCAAACGCGATGGTCGCACCCTTCCCATGGAGGTTCGCGCGAAATCCATTGAAACCACCCATGGCAGTTGCAGGGTGGTATCCATACAGGATATCTCGGCACGAAAGATCGCTGAAAAAGTGCGGCAGCACAGCGAATGGCGACTACAGGAAACCCAGCGTATCGCCCACATGGGTTCCTGGGAATGGGATCTCACCACTCACCGGGTACATTGGGAAAACGAAGTGTACCGAATATTCGGCTATCAGCCCGGAGAAGTGGACCCGACCGATGATTTTTTCGCCCTGCACCTGGACCGTGCTGACCGCAACAAGGTACTCAATGCAGCGCGCAAGGCAATTCGCAGACGCGCGCTGGAAGGCATTGATTTTCGAATCCGAACCCATCATGGCGAACGGCGACACGTCCACATCGAAGGGGAAGTACAATGTGCAGATAATGGCAGACCCATACGCCTGGTGGGTTCCATACAGGACATTACCGAACGCAAGCTGGCGGAAATCGCCCTGCAAAAGGCGCGTGATGAATTGGAGCACAAGGTGGCTGAGCGCACCCTGCATCTGGCCAGGGCCAACGAGCGCCTGCAGGAACTGGAAAAATTGAAATCCCTGTTCATTGCCTCCATGTCCCATGAATTGCGCACCCCACTCAACGCCATTATCGGTTTCACCGGCATTCTGCTCCAGGGACTGAGTGGTGATATCAACGAACAGCAAAAAGATCAATTACAACGCATCTATAGCTCCGCGAAACATTTACTGGACCTTATCGTGGATGTAATTGACATATCCAAAATAGAAGCCGGCCGCATGGATACCCGCATCAGTAGCTTTTCAATACGCAACTTACTTAAAGAAGCGGTACATCAGGTTCAAATCCCCATCCAGACCAAGAATCTTGACTTAATACTGAAATCACCCGCAGACATCATCGTGCGAACCGACCGAAAACGTTTATTACAGTGCCTGGTCAATGTTTTGAGCAATGCGGCAAAATATACCGAGCAGGGAAAAATAGAAGTCTATACTCACGACAGAGAGACATCAGTGGAAATCTCGGTCCAGGATACAGGTATCGGTATAGATGACGACACCATGAAAAAATTGTTTTTGCCTTTTGAGCGTGCAGATTCGCATTTACGCATCAATACACCGGGCACGGGTCTTGGTTTGTACCTGACCAAGAAATTGATCTGTGATCTGCTCAAAGGCGATATTCACGTATCAAGCCAACCAGGAAAAGGAAGTCAGTTCACTCTGGACTTTCCAAAGGATTTATCCATGGTCGACTCACACTACTCCGTACCCAGGGTCAGCGAAGCCAGAGTTGAAACCATCCAATCCTGAGATTTTCTTCTTCAATAACCATATGAAAACACACAAACAGCCACTTTCCAGCCCAGGCCACTCCGCTCACAAGGCTCATTCAGCGCCGCTCAATAATCAACATTTCAGCGTCTTGATTGTGGAAGACGATGCCAACTCGAGAATGGTGTTGGAAATGGCATTTCATGCCAAAGGGTTCGATACCCATACCGCGGTCAATGGCAATGAAGCACTGGCAATCTGTCAGCTGCAACCGCCGGATCTGATCATTTCCGATATCCTGATGCCGGAAATGGATGGCTTCGAATTCTGTCGGCAAGTCAAACTCGAGGAACAATTAAGGGATATTCCTTTTATCTTTTACACGGCCACGTTTGTGGAAGAGCTGGACCGGGAGCTGGCATTGGATCTGGGGGCCACTCAATTTCTGGTGAAACCCATGGATCCCATGGAAATCATCCAGATCGCCACAAATCTGCTTCGACGTGAGTCAGAAACAAGCCGACCGAATAACCACCCAACACCCGACCCGGCACTCAAGGAGGCGCATCTTGAGCGCCTCAATGCAAAGCTGATTCAGAAAGTTGAAGAGCTGGAAACCAAACAGCAGGTGCTGGAAGAAAGCATGCGCTATAACCGCCTGCTTTTCGAACAATCGCCTGTGGGCCTGGTGCTCTGCGATATGGAAGGTCGTTTGCTGGATGTGAATCCGGCCTATGCCAGGATACTTGGGCGCAACATCGATGAAGTATTACGCCTCTCCTATTGGGATATCACACCGGAATCCTACAGAGAACAAGAACAGCAAATGCTGGATGAGCTGAAAACCACCGGCCGCTACGGCCCCTATGAAAAAGAATACCTCCATAAACAGGGGCATCGGGTACCGGTTCGCCTTCAGGGGCTGCTTTTCGAGAAAGACGGTGAAACCTGTATCTGGTCCAGCGTAGAAGATATTTCCCAGCGCAGGGTGATCGAGCGTGAGCTGGAAAACCACCGTGAACACCTGGAAGAACTGATCAATGAGCGCACCCGACAGTTACGAGATGCTTACAAGGAGCTGGAAACCTTCAGCTACTCCGTATCCCATGATTTACGTACGCCACTACGCGCCATCAATGGCTTCAGCCAGATCCTGCTGGAAGACCATCAGTCGCAATTCGATGAGCAGGCACGCATTTCACTACACCGGATCCGCAGTGCAAGCGAGCGCATGGGGGAATTGATCGAAGATCTGTTATCGCTATCACGTCTGAGCCGCACACAAACCCACTGGAGTATGGTAAATATCACTGGTATCTGCACTGATATCATACAAAATCTGCAGCAGGCTGAACCAGCCCGCATCATGGATATTCACATAGAAGAAGGCATGGTGAGCAATGGCGATGCTGCCCTGCTGCGGATTATCCTGGAAAACCTCATCGGCAATGCCTGGAAATATACCCGCCGGGAAGCCCATGGGCGAATTGAAGTCGGCTGCTATGAAAAGGATGGGCAGAGCTACTTTTTTGTGCGGGATAATGGCATCGGCTTCAATACAGAGGAATATCAAAAGCTGTTTCAGCCCTTTCAGCGGCTGGAATCTTCCCATGACTTCGAGGGAAATGGCATTGGCCTGGCCACGGTGCAACGGGCACTGCGCAGATTGAGCGGGGATATTCATGCGGAAAGTGAACCCGGAAAGGGTTCCACCTTCACCTTCCATTTTCGTATACAGCCGGCAGAAGACCGGACCCGATTGGATGAAAATTAAAGGCCCCTGTGTAACCGCATCAACGTTTACGCAGCACCAGGGAAACCCCCAGCAACAGGAAAAAAACAAATACCAGCAGCGTCTGTTGCGGAATGCTCATACCCAGGAAAGTCCATTGCTGTTCCGCACAGGAACCGGATCCTTTCAGCACCATATCCAGCATTTGCCGCAGTGGAAAATTTTCAATGATGAAATAGAGGTGCGGGCCACAGGCCGGCACCTGATCAGGTGGCAGGCTCTGTAACCAGATATGGCGTCCTGCAGCGGCTATGCCCAAGCTCGATAGCAAACCAATAAAAACGGTATATACCCAGCGTATGCCACCTGTCGGGTTATGCAGGGCCAGCACCAGGAATACCACTCCCAGGGAGATGATGATGGCGCGATCGATAAGGCACAGGGGGCAGGGATCCAGATACAGGTATCCCTGCAGGTAAAATACCGCAAATGCCATGGCGGCCACACAGGCCAGAAAACCAATTACACCGATGGTACGGCTGGAAGGTATAGTCATAACGCCTGTTCTCTTTTATGTACGCCAATGACGGCAGTGTCTGTTCTTGTCAGTGGTACCGCCGCCAACGCCTATCTTACCTCAAGACAGGGGCTGGAATAGCCTGCCTGCGGATACGAGGGTTTTTACCATGACTGCATGGCCCGCTCACGCGGATGAAGCGTCGATCACCGCCCCCAGGCTGCGCGCCAGGTCTTCGACAATTTCCCAGGGTGGAAATTCAAAACCGGGTTGCTGCATGTGAGTCTGCCAGCGGGCATACAGATCCGCCATCTCGGCATCGGTACCCTGGCAACCCAATACGGTGATTACCGCTTCTCCCACCTTCCAGGGCCCCTCTCCCCGGATATCACCCAATACTTTCCGAAAGGCTTCATCGGGATGCCGCTCCGTCCAGAAGGGCTCCAGATACAACAAGCCATCCTTGAGTGGGAACCGCTCCACCATAATGTGCTTTTCCCCGTCAGGGTAGCGGATCATCAGGGGTGCCGTCACCGAAAACAATGTTGCCATCAGAAGTTACCCAGAATCACCGTTTCCGTAATATCCCCCTTGGTGTCCACCACCACTTCTTCCACTCCCGGCATACGGGAAAGAATATATCCCGACCACATCATCATCAAATTGCGGTTATCCTTGTGCAATGCCCCCAGCACCTTGTCCGCCGCCACCTGGCAGCGCTGGTAGCGATCGAGTTTTTCCACCCACAAACGGCTCATTTGCCAACCTTTATCCATATCCGCATCCATCTTTTGATACAGTGGTTCGGCCTCCTTCATGAAATCGTCTGAGACACTGATGCGAAAGGTTTGCTCGTCTACGGTTACATTCAATATCATTACACTTCTCTCAATGGATGATTGGTCCGCGCGGCACCCGATGGGCCACTTCGATGACTGCCAGAACCCGATTTTAGAGTAACTGACTATGATGCTGCATATCCCTGGCGTATTAAACGCCGATCAATTGAACCAGGTGCGCCAGCTGCTGGATCACGGAAATTTTGTCGACGGCCGGCTGAGTGCAGGCAAAGAAGCCGCCGCCGTGAAACACAACGAAGAACTGGCCAGTGATGCTGCCATGGTGAACCAGCTCAACCAGATTGTCATGGGAACCCTGGTACAAAACCCCCAGTATAACGGCGCCGCCATGCCGCTTCGCATAGCTGCTCCCTTCTATGCACGTTACGGTGCCGGTATGCACTACGGCGATCATGTGGATGATCCCATCATGGGGCAGGGCAACCGCTACCGAACCGATCTGTCCCTTACCCTGTTTCTCAATGATCCGAGTGAATATGATGGCGGGGAATTGCTGATCCGCACGGGATTTGGCGACCAGAAGGTAAAGCTGCCGGCCGGTGACGCCATACTGTACCCATCCGGGAGTCTGCATCAGGTTACCGGGATCACCCGTGGCGAGCGCCTGGTGGCCGTCACCTGGATTCAAAGCATGATACGCGATGCCGGACAGCGGGAATTGCTGTACACCCTGTTCCAGGCCCGTGAAACGCTGCTGGAGCTACAACCGGAGGCAGTACAAACCCGACAGGTGAGCACCGCCTACATCAACCTGGTACGAATGTGGGCGGAACTCTAGTCCGCAAAGCGCACCAGGCGCGCATCCAGAAACCCGGGCGCCGATAAGAAATTACTTCACATATTTTCCGCAAAGCATTAATTTTAATATAAAAAAAGGGGCGCATGCGCCCCGTTTTATGCCATCGGATAAAGCTTACTCGTGAGAGCCCTTTTCCGCATGGGCCATACCCACCACTTTCATGGCCAGGTCACGGTATTCCTGACGATAGCCATCCAGTTCATGACCGGAATCCGGGGCATAGTAATCCTTGGGGTCCACGCCATTCTGTTGCTCGTATGCAATGAATTTCTTCTGCATTTCGAGCATTTTCTTAATCATTTCAGACTTTTCGCTCATCTTCTTCCACCTTCATATTCAAGGTTGTCATCAGTTGGCTCGGGGAGCCCCAGAGTGAACGGAATATAGTACCTTCCCATCCACCTGGCTATACCCCCATTGGGCAATGGGGGTATATCCCGAGGGAGAAATCAATAGCCGCCCTTGCGGGTGCTCTGCGGCAGGCCGGCAATCTTGCGGCCCTGTTTGCTGGGCATCAGCGGGAACAGGTTATACATATCCTTGCTGTTGCACTTCTTGCCCCACTTCTTACTCATT
>CBDUNQ010000113.1:0-6752 GCA_965368625.1 uncultured Gammaproteobacteria bacterium | reverse complement strand
GATCATAGATCCTCTTTGAGGATCATTATGAATACCTTACCCTTCGGGTCAAGGCATCTCGCACTGACAGCAGCGTAAACAAAAAAGAGAATCGTCATACCGGCGCAGGCCGGTATCTCATGACGCTGGCAGGAGGTTCAGTAGATTCCGGATCTCCGCTACGCTCCGTCCGGAATGACGGTGGTTTATCGTCATGAATACCTTACCCTGCGGGTCAAGGCGAAGGCGGGTCATTGCGAATGTAGTGAAGCAATCTCCTGAATCCGGCACCTGCCTTCCGGCTTTCCGGACAGTGACTGCCACGCCATGGAGATTGCCGCGCTTCGCTCGCAATGACGACTACTTTTTACATGAATACCTTACTCTTCGGGTCAAGGCAAAGGCACGTCATTGCGAATGTAGTGAAGCAATCTCCTGAATCCGGCACCTGCCTTTCCGGTTCCCAGAGGCTGACTGCCAGCCCATGGGGATTGCCACGTCGCTTTGCTCTTCGCAATGACGGTGGTATCGTCATGAAAACCTTGTCCTTCGGTTCAAGTAAGCTTGTGAAGGTGTAGTTTTTGTACTTTATTTGAGGTTCCGAACGTTGATGGCATTCGACTCCAAGATTCTGGCAGGTTCAGCGGATATTGCTTCAGAGGATCGGGATCTGATGGAGCGTTTCCTTGATGCGCTCTGGATGGAACGTGGTTTGCGGGAAAACACCTTGGCTGCCTATGGGAATGACCTTCGCAAGCTGGCGAACTGGTTTTTCCAGCGGCAGGAAACCCTGGTGTCGGCTACAGAAGCCAGCTTGCGTGCCTATATATCCGATCAGCATCAACAGGGAAGTACTGCCCGATCCGCTGCCCGCGGGCTTTCCAGTATACGGGCCTTTTACCGGTTTCTGGTGCGGGAAGGACGTTTGCAACAGGATCCCAGTGCACGTATCAAATCACCCAAGCTGGGTCGCCCATTACCCAAAAGCCTGACCGAGGAAGAGGTGGAGCGTTTGCTGCAGGTGCCACCGGTGCAGCAAGTCATGGGACTTCGTGATCGCGCCATGCTGGAATTGCTGTATGCCACAGGGTTGCGGGTTTCCGAATTAGTGGGCTTGCGGCTTGATCAATTGAACCTGCACCAGGGTGTGCTGCGGGTTACGGGAAAAGGAGGCAAGGAACGGCTGGTGCCGCTGGGAGAAGAGGCGCTTGCCTGGTTGCAGCAGTATCTTCAGGATGCCCGCCCGGCGCTGGTGGTCGGACACTCGGGAGATTCGGTATTTGTGTCGCAGCGCGGCGAAGGCATGACCCGGCAAGCCTTCTGGTACCGCATCAAGCGGCATGCCAAGGCGGCAGGCATTACCTCATCGCTATCACCACATAGCTTGCGGCATGCATTTGCCACTCATCTGGTGAATCACGGTGCCGATCTGCGGGTGGTACAAATGTTACTTGGACATAGTGATTTATCCACTACCCAAATCTATACTCATGTGGCCCGTGAGCGGCTGAAAACACTGCATGCCGAGCATCACCCCCGTGCCTGACCGGCTTACTTGAATTGCCAGACACGTTTGAGGTTGATAGCACAATCCAGCGTGTTTTTGCTTACCTTTTTCACCTGGTATTCGGTGGTTTTTCCATCACGCAGAATTGGATTTGCATAGTGTTCCCCGTTCGGGCCGAGTAAGGCGGATACCTGTAATTGCCGATGATCCTGGCCGCGGCGGGTGACAATCCCCTGTTCCCCATTGTTGAGCATTACAAAGGTACCCGGTGGGTACACTCCCAGTTCCTTGATGAATATTTCCGACAGGGTGTGATCCACTGATTTCCCACGGTTCAGAAATAGTTCGCGCAGGGCATCTTTGGGGCAGATTCCTTCGCGATAGTCGCGGGCGGTGATCATGGCGGCATAAACATCGGCAATGGCCATGATGCGGGCGTCCAAATGAATCTGGTCGCCTTTGAGCTGTGCACCATACCCGGAGCCATCCATACGCTCATGATGCTGACGCACGGTTTGTAACCACAGGGCGCCGGTGATGCCTGCCTTTTGCAGTATGCGTACCGATTCCCTGGGATGGTTTTTAATCTGTTCGCGCTGTTCATTGGTCAGAGGTTCGGACTGAGCGTGCAGGCGATGCTGTAGGTCGATAATGGAGATGTTACTGGTCAGGGTGGCGCATAACAGCGGCAGACGCCGTTCCTGACGGTATCCCACGCGCTCGCTGATCAGTTCGCAGAGTATTGCGCAGTGGATCAGGTGGTATATGGGGTAAATGCCATGGTGGAATAAATGCACGATGCCCAGGGCGGCATCATGGTCCACATCGCATAGTTGCTGTAATTCCCGTGCCAGGCGGATGATTCGGCTCTGAGAGTCGGCATGCCCTTTTTTAATGCCTTCCAGGATACTGGCCAGGCGGCTGGGCATGGCGGTTACCGCATCGAAAAAACATTGGCCACTGGCAACGGGTTTGCAGCCCGGTTTTAGGGTGGCAGGTGGTTCCTCGTCCGGTCCGCGGTACAGGCCACTGGCAAGCAAGGCATCCAGATGACGCTGCGAAGAGATCACCTGACCACTTTGGAGCAAGACGCCACCCAGAATATCGTACAGGGGCCAGGGCAAGGCTTCCCCCAGCGTGATGTCTTCCCTTGTGATGCGCTGTAGCTTTGACACTGGTCCAGCCCCCAATCTTTTCCCATATTCCCGTGTACGCACTGCCTCGTGTTTTTTATTGTCCGACCAGGTATCGGCCTGATTTACCAGGACTTTACGCGGCCGGTTTTTTTCACATAGGGGTTATCCATGGACTCCATGGCGAACTATGCGGCACTATATGGGTCAGAGTATCGCGTAAGTCCCCCATTTGTTACTGACCAAGAGAATATCGTTATGAAAATTAGCAGGTTTTTTGTTGTATTTGCCGCCATGGGTTTGGCCTTGTTCAATGTGCAGGCCGATGAAAAGGCGGTGCGTGACAGCCTGGGGGAAGTGACACCGGACCAGATTCGGCCGGCCGCCATGGAAGGTCTCTATGAAGTCGTGGTGGGGCCCCATGTGGTGTATGTCAGTGCCGATGGCAAGTATATGATCCAGGGTGATCTGGTGGATATGCGTTCCCAGAAGAATCTCACCGAGCCGGCCCGCCTGAGTGCCCAATCCCGTGCCATCGAATCGGTGGGTGAAGACAATATGCTCATCTACAGCCCGAAGAAAACCAGCCACACCATTACCGTATTCACCGATATCGATTGCGGCTACTGCCGCAAGTTGCATCAGGAAATGAGCCAGTTAAATGAGAAAGGCATTCGAGTGCGCTATATGATGTATCCCCGGGCGGGAGTGGATTCCCACTCTTATAAGAAGGCGGTATCCGTCTGGTGTGCCGATGATCCTGCTGCGGCCATGACCAGTGCCAAGCAGGGTGCAGAACCGGTAGCCAAGCAATGCGAAAACCCCGTGAAGCAACACATGGCCATGGCGGAAATGATGGGGGTGAGAGGTACGCCCACGATTATCCTGGAAGATGGCCGATTGATTCCCGGGTATGTTCCTGCTGATCGGCTGGCAGCCCTATTGGACGCACCGGCTGCCAGGTAATTGGAGTGAAAAGCAAGATATTTGTTGTAGGAAAATGCTTACACGCATAGAAATTGCACTATTTAGGTGCAATCAAATTTTGCTAGTTGCATGAAAGAAATGAAAAAAACGAACATTATCCCCCTGTAATCATTTGTGATGACGGGATATTTTACGAATTAATTTACATGGCAAGCCCTTGCAAAGTGCTGTCATTCCCAGGATTATCGCGTCTGTCTCAAGGATTTATGGACGAGGATGGATCAGGCCAGGGAAGGTGAATTCAAAGGGAATTGATGCAGGCTGGACATTGCCTGCCTGGGACAGCGGCGGCCTAGTGCCGCCGCATTTTTTTCATCGGATACTGTTATGTGGTGGTGGGCGCAGTATTGCCGGCAGGGACTAATATCCTTTCGTTGTTTTCCGGCGTTGCAGAAAAGACATCAGCGTTCCAGCAAGTCGCGTTTCCCCGGTTTTCCGTTCCATTCATCCGCATCCGGCGGAGGCGCTTTTTGTTGGGTAATTACCGGCCAGAGGGCAGCCAGTTCTTCATTGAGTTGCAGATACTCCGCCTGATCCGTGGGTAAGTCCTCTTCGGAAAAAATGGCTTCAGCAGGGCACTCCGGTTCACACAAGGTGCAATCAATGCATTCTTCCGGGTCAATGACCAGAAAATTGGGGCCTTCGTGGAAACAATCCACCGGACAGACTTCTACGCAATCTGTGTATTTACACTTAATACAGTTTTCGCCAACAACAAAGGTCATGCCTTGCTCCCACACGGTAGTATTCCAGTGAAACGGGCTCAGTGATCTGGCCCAGGGCTATGATAAGGCGAATGGCGGAAATTTTCGATACGAAAAAATGCTGTGATGGTTCAGGACAGTGAGGCTCTGGGCGACCGCCCACCGGTAGGTGCACTGACCTCCACCCGATTACGGCCATGCTCTTTGGCTTGATAGAGCGCCTGATCCGCGGCGGCAAGCAAATCCGCGGGGTTTTCGTGTTCTTCACCCCGGGTGGCGGTACCCAGGCTCAGCGTGACGTAATCCGCCGCCTCTGAAGCTTCGTGGTTGATATGCAGCTTGAAAATTTCCTTGAGAATATGCTGCGCCACGGCTTGAGCGCCTTCAGGGTCGGTTTCCGGTAATACGATGACGAATTCCTCCCCTCCATAGCGGGCCACCAGATCTCCGGGGCGATGCACAATCTGATCCAGGGTGCGGGCCACCATTTTCAGGCAGTCATCACCGGCTTGATGCCCGTAACGATCGTTAAAGCGCTTGAAATAATCGATATCGATGAGGATCATGGATAGTGGGGTATTGGCGCGAACCGAGCGCTGCCATTCCCGTTCGAACACTTCATCGAATTGACGCCGGTTGGCGATACCGGTCAATCCATCCAGGGAGGAGATGCGTTGCAGTTCGCGGTTACTGCTGGTGAGTTGTGAATTCACTTCCCGCAGCTGTTCCTGCATCTCGCGCAAGGCATTGTAGGCTTCATCGCGTTCGCGTTGTGCCAGGTAACTCTTCGAGTGGGCCCGAATGCGGGCAATGAGTTCGATGCGGTCCGGTAATTTAACCAGGTAATCGGTGGCACCGTTGGCAAAGGCATCACTTTTGATACTGGGGTCATCCTTACTGGAGAGCACAATCACCGGGATATCACGGGTTGCCGGATTGGCGCGATAGAAGCGCACCAGTGTCATACCGTCAATATCGGGCATGACCAGGTCCTGGAGCACCGTGGTGGCCTTGACCTTGGTGGCCATGCTGATAGCGGCCTTGGGATCATCACAGTAATGGAATTCGATACCCGGTTCATCTTCCAGCATGCGGCGAATGCCTTCGGCCACCATGGCCTGATCATCTACCAGTAACACAATAGCCCAGTTGCCACTGTCGGTAGTGTCCATGCTTGTGCTGACCTCATTCATCATTCTGTTTTATAACGTTTTTTTGTGACTTCATGGCGTGCTGCAATGGCTTTCCCAATTGCCCCCAGGGGAAGGATTTCCACAGCGGCGTCCAGTTCCGCTGCAGCCTTCGGCATACCGTAAACGGCCGATGTGGCTTTATCTTGAGCCAGGGTATGCCAACCCTGCTGGCGTAGGGCAAATAAGCCCTGAGCGCCATCCCGGCCCATACCCGTAAGGAGTACACCGGTAACCACGCCCTGCCAATGGGCCACCAGGCTATTGAAATAGGCGTCCACTGAGGGCCGGTAGGGGTATTCCGCCGGTTCAGGGGTATAGGTGAGGCGCTGTCCCCGGTCCAGCACCAGGTGGTCCTTGCTGCCGGCCACCAGTACCGTGCCCCTCTGGGGGCGGTCACCGGGTGTTGCCATACGCACCGGCAGGGCTATCTGGTCATTGAGCCAACTGGTAAAGCTGGCGGCGAATTGCTCATCCACATGCTGAATCACCACAATGGAAGCGGGTAGGGTGAGTGGTAAGTCTTTCAGTACTTCTGCCAGTGCAGCCGGTCCTCCGGTGGAAGCGCCAATGGCAATCATTTGTTCTTCCGGATGGTCATGTATACAGGCTTTAGGGGTTTGTGGACTTGCCGCAGCCACGCGTGACTGGCTGCGGATCAGCATTCGAATGGTGTTCAACTTGGCCAGCAGCGCGTCGCTGCCCTGGTTGCCGGTGGTGCTGCCGCTTTGTCCGAGCACCGGCGTATTGACGGCATCCAGCGCACCGGCTCCCATGGCTTCAAATACTTTGGATGCATTGCTTTGCACGGAAGCGGTGACCACCACAATGGCGCAGGGGGATTGCTGCATAATGAGCCGGGTGGCTTCCACACCACCCATGACGGGCATGATCAGGTCCATGAGGATAAGATCCGGAGTATCACGGGCAGCCAGCTCAACCGCTTCTGCACCATTGGCAGCGATCCACGCCACTTCATGGGCCGGAGCCGCTGCAATGATACGCCGCAGCGCTTCCTTGGCCATTACCGAATCGTTAACGATGGCAACTCTCATCTATTCGTATCCTTCACTGCCCTATGCCTCACCAATCAGGTCCACAACGGCATCCAGCAGTGTCTCGTCGTGAAAACTACCCTTGGTCAAATAATAGTCTGCGCCCACTTCCAGACCGCGTGCCCGGTCTTCTTCCCGGTCCTTGTAAGAAACAATCATTACGGGCGTGGATTTCAGATTCGCATCCCCTTTGATAT
>CBDUNQ010000112.1:0-6759 GCA_965368625.1 uncultured Gammaproteobacteria bacterium | reverse complement strand
AAAACCCGGGTCAGAAACCAGAATTTTCTAATATAGTCCTTTCGCCATACTAAGCGCCTACTGATAAGGAAGTCAGTATATGTCTTGAAAACCCCGATGTGTAATACCCGGTGTACCGCAACACGTTATTCAGCGTGGCCATAATAGAGAGCCGTGTTTTTACGGTGCAGAAGATTATGAGCGGTATTTAAATGAACTTAGTGACGAGGCGACAAGCAAGAAGAGGTTGAGTCAGCAGACCGAAAATCGAAGACCCGCTCGCAATGTGCTATGTGATGTAAGCGAAATAGTATATTAGAGAAAACTGGTTTCTGACCCAGGTTTTTACGCCGCTTCTGTATCGCTAACTGTAAGCGTTATTTGCTTGCCTATGGCTGAAAGCATCTTCACCAATCGATCAATCGTGAACTTCTCATACTGACCCTTGATCACATTGTTGAGAGTTGGTTGCTTGATTCCCAGTTGCTCAGCGGCCTCGGTCTGGTTTAAACCCGAGCTATTATACCAAATACGAATTTCCGCAAGCAGCTTTAATCGGAGTCGTTCATTTATTGCTTCGGGTACTTCCAGATCGGCAAAAATATTTGCGCCTGCTTTCGTAGTATGCCCAGTGTTCATGATGTTCTGTCCTTCTCCAGCATCTTCAAACGCATTTTTGCGATTTCGATATCCTTCTTCGGTGTCTTCTGTGTTTTCTTTTGGAAGGCATGAAGGATATAGACGGCTTCAGCGTATTTGGCAATATAGATAATCCTAAATGCACCTCCGGCATGGATTCGAATCTCTTGGACGCCCGGACCAATGCTCGACATCGGTTTCCAATCCGAGGGGTCAAGCCCAAGCTGCACGAATCCGAGTTGATATCCCGCCTCACGACGGGCATCGACCGGGAATGCGAGCAAATCCCGGTAGCTGCTTCCTTGCCAGCAAAGATCTTTTTCGTCCACGCCTGATTATAGCAAATTTGCTATAATTTGCGAACGTCAACATTCGAAGGAATCAAAAGGTTAGGGCGCTTGAACTTCCGGGGGCCTCTTAAGTAAAGAAAACAAGGAGATATCTATAGTGCGGTTACCCTGGGAAACAACGTAAGCGGTCGCATTATCCCAGGTCGGCCACAGTATTCAGCATCGCTTTCATTGCAGCGATTTCCAACGACCTGAAAAGCGTACCGGTACACGCATCGGTCTTGAAATGGTGGGGGTGATAGATTAACGGGAACGGTTAGCACGTAAGCGAGATCGGTAATCCCAATTCAGCACCCATGAATCCATTCGACTCAAAACCACCCTCAGCACTTGAATTACTGCTCGACGTACGCGATGGCCTCAACCGACGTGAACGCATTGTTCTGTACTGTCTCCATGAATTACAGCGGGAGCGCAAGGGCAGAAATGTACCCACGGTGATGCTCTATGGGCGCGTGGTGGAACATGTGAATATGAGTGAGCAGGAACTGCAATCTATATTGCAGCGTTTCACGGGGTTTAATGCGAATCCTCTACCCTAGCTGAGCGCATTGACCTTAAGAGCTTATTCGCGAGCTGCGCTCGCTCCTACGGGATGTGGGCACAAAGCGGAATGGCCGGAGTTTCATGCCGCAGCCCTGGTGTAGGAGCCAGCGAAGCTGGCGAACAAAGGCTTGCTGGTGCTTCACTGTTTATTGCTCAAGACTGGGCAAGCTATGACCTTCCCGCGCCAGGTACACCACGGCTTCGCCGGTCTTTGGATCATAGGTCATGCTCATTTCGCCGGCCCATTCCATGTGGGTGTCAAAGGCATCCATGGTTTCATCGTCTGTTGCACCATTGGCCCGGGCTACATTGAGGCGGCACAGGGATTCACGGCATTCAATATCCGTGGTCAGTAATTTGTCGTTGGCTTCGGAAAGGGAACTCATTACCTGTTCTTCCGCCATTTGACTCCAGGCCGTGTCCGGTACTTCCGACTGCAGAGTGGCCTGGTAGAGTTCACCGGTGTTGTAGCGATGCTGGTCATTCAGTTGTTTCATTTCTTCGGTGGACATGGTTTCGACCGGATCCGGTGACGAGTCTTCATAACTCACTTCCACTGGCTGGTCGGCCAGATGTTCGATTTGCTTCTTCAATTCATCCAATTCCACAAAAAGCGCCAACACATTTTCCTGGGTCTGCTTCAAGCCCGAATCATCCAGGATGTTATTGGTAGCCATGGTAGTGGGTTTTTGATCTTGCAGCAGGGTTCTGATGAGTGCAATTTCCTGCTTCAGTTCATGTACTTCGCTGCTTGCCTTTGGTTGTGGTGCCGTGGCTTCTGAGCCTGTCAGGTTCAGTTGGCCAAGAAGGATGAATACACCCAGGGCCAGTGTGCTGCCATAACCAAGTAGATGGTGATAATTCATGAGTATGCTCCGCGGGTTGAAAAAGCAGGGGCAGATCAGGCTGCCCCTGCCACAGGGTTGTGGTTGTGAATTACTGATTTACCCGGTAGGTGTATACTTTGGAAGCCCCATTGCTGGTAGTGGGCGGTATGTCGCATGCCAGAACGTACGCGGTATCGCTGCGCTCTGGGATGCCACCAAGGTTTGCGGTTTGCCCATGGGTGCCAAAACCAGTGGTGTAACCCATGCTGCCATAATGGCGGTAAATGCTGCCATTGGAATTCAGAGCATGGCTGCGGAAACGACAAGCCACATTGCGGCTGGAATGCAAATCCACGGCTTCGTAGTAACCGCTGTCAATTTCACCGGGATTCAAAAAACCGTCGAAATCCGTGTGTGGAACATGGCAGAGTACATAGGCATTGGTGGTGTTGCTGGTGTTGTACACGCCCCCGTGAAAATCATAGGCAATGGCGCCACCGGCCCGGCGTACGCAATCCGAACCTGAATAGTTCACCGCATCCGCATATACATTGGCGCTGGCAAGCCCGAGAATGAAGAGGGAAAGCGCGGTTTTCCGTGCATTGGTGATCATCGTATTTCTCCTTGAAAAATTATCAATTACGTTTTTATGCAACTGCAATGTGATTGGCAGCGGCAGGGACTATTTTCTTTGTCTTGGCATCTGGGATCTGTGCAGCGGTGCCAGGCCTTTTTGTGGCATATTTACAAAATTCGGCTTGTTTTGGCTGGAAATGTTGAAATCTGGACACCCATCATCAGGGGCGCAATTCTGGACACCCATAGATTTCCTCATCGGTGTAATTGGGCTATTCAATAAATAAACAGTGAGTTACGGTGATTTTGCTCTTGGAAAATTCATGGGTGTCCAGAATTTCATTCAGAATTTCCGTGAGTGATCCACATACCAGAATCGCTTGCCTGTAGAGATCTGCGAGAAGGAATGTGGGTTGCTTGATCTCTTGCTTGATATCTTGGGTGTCCGGTTTGCTTTGTAATTGTGGGTGTCCAGTATTTACAGACTGCAGGTTCCCGTAATTCTGAAATCGAAAACCGGCTGGTATCGGTGTGAAGAAATTAAGTGGTGTCTGACCCCATTTATTCTGCTTGATCTCGTTTTTTTCCTGTGCTGCAATGCATGTCATTGCATGAATACGAATACCAATAATCAATAACAGGGTTCATGTTGAAGACAATGTAATACAGCAGTTGCTATGGAATGGCGGCTGAATCAATAACGGCATTGCAATAAAAACACAGCCAGGGAAAGGCGATATATGAACAAGGGTAATGGATGCTTGGAAGCCGGTAGGGAATACCACGAAGTTCCGGCTTCGACTTTTCAAACTTGGTTTTTCATGGTTTTCCTGTTGGCTTGGGCCTTGCCTCAATGGGGGTATGCGCAGGATCGCAGTGGTTATGCGGTGGGTGCGCTATCGGGTGAGCTTGAAGTCACGCCCGCGGGTGCGGCCAGTTACCAGCTTCCCATTCAGGTGCCGCCGGGCATTGCGGGCATGGAGCCCGAGTTATCGCTTCAGTACAGCAGTCAGGGTGGCAATGGCATGCTGGGAGTGGGGTGGTCACTGAGCGGGCTTTCCGTGATTACCCGTTGTCCGGCCAGCCTGGAACCCGATGGATTTTTGGATGGCGTGGATTTCGATGGCAATGACCGTTTTTGTCTGGATGGCCAGCGTCTGGTGGCGGTGGCGGGGGAGTACGGTGCCCATGGCACTGAATACCGCACGGAAATCGAGAGCTTCACCAAGGTGGTTTCCTATGGTGTGGCCGGTGATGGGCCCAATCGCTTCAAGGTATGGACCAAAGCCGGTCTGGAAATGGAATTCGGTTTCAATCCCTGGCAAAACCAGAGTCGCATCGAGGCTCGTGGGAAGGCATCGGTTCTTCATTGGGCAGTGAACAAGGTCACCGATGTGGCCGGCAATTCCCTTTCCGTGGTGTATGACAAAGATCCGGAGTTCAGTGGCTACCACCCGGTGCGCATCGACTATACCGCTAATGAAGCCCAGGGCATGGCACCCTATCACTCGGTACAGTTTTCCTATCTTCCGCGCGGTGATTCCACCCATGGTTTTGTGGCCGGCGTACCTGTGCGCACACCGAACCTGCTTTCCAGTATCACGCTGTATTCCGGGGCAGCCGTGGTGCGTGAATACCGCCTGCAATACAGCACCGGGCCCACCACCAAGCAAGCCCGCTTATCTTCCCTGATGCAATGCGCGGGTAATGCCCCCGATGCCCCGTGTCTGCCACCTACCCAATTCACCACCAGCCCCGGATCACGATCCTTTGACACCCTGGTGAACACGGGGCATTCCAGTGCCGGACATGAATCGGCGCGGGTGCTGGATGTGGACGGCAATGGCCGCATGGATCTCATGGTGTGCACCGCCGAATCGGCCACCTGGCAAGTGCTGTACAGCACGGGTGCGAATCTTGCCGCTCCGGTGGATAGTGGCATGAGCTGTGCCCATCATCGCTACGCACTTCCCATGGATGCCAATGCCGATGGCCGCATGGACTTGCTGGTGCCGGGAGGGCAGGGCACCTGGCGCTTGCTCCAGTCTACCGAAAGTGGATTTACCGAGCTGGATACGGGCCTTTCCTCTGCGGGGCACAATGCCAGTCCCGCCGTGCTGGACATGAATGGCGATGGCCGCCTGGATCTACTGGTGTTTCACAATGGCGTGGTACAGCGGCACCTGAATACTGGTGCCGGATTTGATTCCGCCGTGAGCACGGGCATTAGCACGACCCTCTGGGCTTATCGCCAGATACTGGATTTCAATGGCGATGGCTTACACGATTTGCTGATCCCTCACGAGGATGGCGTGTGGTCTTTGTATCTCTCCCAGGGAGATACCTTTTTATTCCAGAAACTGGCCATTCCCCGGGATGGCTATGATAAAGGGGTGAAGTTGCTGGACATCAATGGCGATGGCTTGCAGGACCTGGTCTATCGCCGCACGCAAGGTGCGGGAAGCGGCGTGTTGGACCAGATTCTTTACCTCTATATCCGTATGAACACCGGTGTGGCATTCGGTGCCGAAATCCCGACGGGCATCATGACCTATAACTGGGAGAGCGCTCACGTGCTGGACTATGACACCGATGGCCGGCAGGATTTGCTGATTCCCGGGTTCCAGGGGCTGTGGAATGTGCTGCGCTCTACCGGTAGCACCCTGGAACTCGTACCCGGTGCCGGTGTGGGGGATCCCGCCTATTTCAATGCCTTTCGCCCCGGCGATTTCGATGGGGATGGCTACACGGATCTGGTGATCGCCAGCAATGACACCTGGCAACTCATGTTGCACAAGAGTGGTCAGCCCGATCGCATCACGGCCATCACCGATGGGTTTGGCAATGTGCAGACCATTGACTACAAATTCCTCACCAATGGCAGTGTGTATACTCCCTTGAACGATGCCGTCTACCCGCTGATGGATGTGCAGGTGCCCATGTTCGTGGTGTCCCGCATAAGCACCAATGATGGCGTGGGCGGCACCCGCCATTGGGACTATCGCTATGGGGGTGCCCGGCTGCACCTGCGAGGCCGGGGTTTTCTCGGTTTCCACCGCATGGATCGCGTGGATACGGCAACCGGCATCATTACCCGTACCTTTTACGAACAACAAGCCTTTCCCTATGTGGGCATGGCCACCCGCCAACTCACGCTGCAAGCGGATGGGCGTACACCGCTGGCCCGCATACACCATACCCTGGCAGCCAGTGGCCCGGCAGACCACCCCTTTCCCCATGTGGCGGAATCCACGGAACGCCGCTGGGAAGTGGATGGCACACCACTCAACCGCATCACCACGCAGACGCAATACAATGACTGGGGCGACCCCTTGCAGATTCATCGCATCACCACCGATGGCCGGGAAACCTTTCAAACCCTCACCACCCACGAGTACCGGGCGCCGGAGCCGTATCACTGGCGATTGGGAAAACTGAAATTCTCCACGGTGGAAAGTACCCACCCCCATGGCCAGCTGCGGCGCACCGCCGCCTTTGAATATGCCCCAGATACGGGCTTGCTCACGGCGGAAATTGTGGAGCCCGGTGAAGATGAATTGGCACTGCGCACCGAACATGAATACGACGGCTTTGGTAACCGCATTCGCACCACTCTCCGCGACAGCGGGCAGGGCGCGTATTCCATCACCCCGCAAACCTCCACCACAAGCTATGACTATGCCAACCTGGCGGTGGATGGCACGTACCGGATCACACGGGAAAATGCCCTGCTGCACAGGGAAACCGAAGTGATTGATGCCCGATTCGGCACGGTGTTACAGCATACCGGCCCCAATGGCCTTGTCACCCACTGGACCTATGATGCGTTCGGGCGCAAACGC
>CBDUNQ010000111.1:0-6771 GCA_965368625.1 uncultured Gammaproteobacteria bacterium | reverse complement strand
GAAGGCCCGGGACAGCGCCGTCTGATGGACGCCAGTTATACCACCTGCGCCTTTGACAGCCAGACCTGGAATCTGCGTGCCCGCCAGGTCACGTTGGATCAGAACGAAGGAGTGGGAGTGGCACGGCATGCCCGCCTTGAAATCGGCGGAGTACCGCTACTGTATACCCCCTACATCAGCTTCCCCATTGATGACCGGCGCAAGTCCGGTTTGCTGATACCCAGCTATGGATCTTCCAGTGAAGGCGGCCTGGAATTACGCGTACCCTATTACTGGAATATCGCTCCCAATTATGACGCCACACTGACCCCGCACTTGCTGGAAGAGCGCGGCTTGCTGCTGGACACGGAATTTCGTTATTTACAGGCCCGTTCCCAGGGGACGCTGAACCTGGCCTTTCTCGAGGATGACGATGCCTATGGCGAAGACCGTCATCGTGCCTCCTTACGCCACCAGACGCGTTTCAGCCAGCGCTTGCGACTGGACATGGATCTCAACGATGTCTCGGATCAGGCGTATTTCGAAGACTTTGGCAATCGTCTGGATTACACCAGCTTGAGCCATCTGGAACGGCGCATGGACCTCAGCTATCAGGCACCGCGCTGGGGTCTGTCGGGCCGGGTCCAGCACTTCCAGACCCTGGACCCCACTATCGCAGCGGCAGACCGGCCCTATGCCATACTGCCCCAGGTGCGCTTTTCCAGCCTGCCCCTGTCGGCCTATGGAGATCTGCAGTGGCAGCTGGATAGTGAAATCACGGCTTTTGATCACAGCCGCGACCAGTTACGCGATACCGGCAAGCGTTTCGACCTGAGTCCGCGCATCAGCCTGCCCATACGAACAGCCGCCTATGAATTCACGCCGGCATTCACCCTTAGTCACACCCGCTATGACCTGGATCGCACAAACCCGGCACAGGCTGCGCAAATCGAGCGCACCACCCCCATTTTCAGCCTGGATCAACGGGTATTTTTCGAGCGCAACACCCGTTTCCAGCAACGCGCCTACCTGCATACCCTGGAGCCTCGCGCCTTTTACCTGTACGTGCCGAAACGCAATCAGGATGAGATTCCGGCCTTCAACACCACGGAAACCACCTTCAGCTTCCAGGAATTGTTTGCAGAAAACCGTTTCACCGACCGCGATCGCCTGGGTGATGCCAATCAGCTTGCCCTGGCAGTCACCACGCGGATGATCGATCGTGAAACCGGAAGTGAACAGTTACGCGCCAGTATTGGAGAGCTGTTTTACTTTGAGGATCGTGAAGTGATCTTGCCGGGCGCAACGCCCGAACTGGATTCCCGCTCGGAAATCGCCGGGGAACTGGAGGTGCGGCTGGCGCCCCACTGGAGCGTCTACCACGACTTCCTGTGGGACCCTGAAGTGGACAGCACCAGCCGCAGCAATACCGGGATCCACTACCGGAAACAATCCCGGCAACTGGCCAACCTGTCTTATCGCTATACCAAAGGAACCCTGGAACAGGTGGATGCTTCCTGGCTCTGGCCCCTGAGCCAGCGCTGGCATTCTGTGGGACGATGGAACTATTCCCTGCTGGACAATCATACCCTTGAAGGCCTGGTGGGACTCGAATACCAGAGTTGCTGTTGGGCCCTGCGCACGGCGGTGCGCACGGTATTCAATGACACGGATGGCAGTAACAACCATTCTTTTTATCTGGAATGGGAGCTGAAAGGCCTGACCAGCCTGGGTGACAGCGTCGAGTCACTGCTGGAAAATGGTATCCTTGGCTACCAATCCTCAAGCTACTGAGCATACGCACCTTCATGAGAACACCGATGATTTCCTGGCTGGCACTGATGGCGAGCCTGCTTTTGACACCACTTGCCCATGGTAATCAACCGCTTAATCGCATTGTAGCGGTGGTAAACGATGGCGTGATCCTGGAAAGCCAGTTGGATCGGCGCACCCGCCAGATCCGTCAGCAATTGCAGGCCCGGGAGGCGCGTATGCCGGACGATTCAGTGTTGCGCAAACAGGTGCTGGAACGCTTGATCGTGGAGGAAATCCAGTTGCAGCTGGCGGCCAGCGGTAGCATTCGCATTGATGATGAGCTGGTCAATGCGAATCTGCGAAAGATCGCTGATGCCAACAAAATGGATCTCAGCAGCTTTCGCAAGGTACTGGAGCAGGAGGGGTTCTCCTTTAGCGATTTTCGCGAGGAAATTCGCAATGAGTTGACGATGCAGCAATTGCGTGCACAACAGGTGGATAGTCGTATTCAGGTCAGTGAGCAGGAAATCGACAACCTGCTCACCGGGAACGAAGCTGCGGGCGAACAGCGGGAACTCCTGCTTTCCCACATCCTCATCGCGGTGCCCGAAGCGGCCAGTACAGCCCAGCTGCAGGCGGCACGCACGCAAGCCGAGGCACTGGTTGCCGAACTGCGCGGGGGGGCGGATTTCAGTGAACGCGCCATTGCCCTGTCTGCGGGACAAACCGCGCTGGAAGGTGGCAGCCTGGGCTGGCGTCAGGCCGGACAACTGCCCAGCCAATTCGCCGAAACCGCCCTGGCCATGAACAAGGGAGACATCAGCGACCCCATTCAAAGCCCCAGCGGATTCCATATTGTGCGCCTGGATGACGTGCGCGGCGAAGAACGGCATGTCATCATCCAGACCCATGCGCGCCATATCCTGTTGCGACCCGATGAACTATTGAGCGAAGCCGAGGTACGCAGTCGCCTACTGCAGTTGAAACAACGCATTGAAGGGGGGGATGACTTTCAGGAGCTGGCGCGTGCACACTCCAAGGACCCGGTATCGGCTGCCCGCGGGGGCGATCTGGGCTGGAGTAATCCGGGCGAGATGGTACCGGCCTTTGAGCAGGTATTGAATAGACTCAAGCCCGGCGCCGTGAGCGAACCATTCTAGACGTCTTTCGGCTGGCATATAGCCCAGGTGCTAGCGCGCAGACAGCATGACAGCACGGAAGAGCTGAAGCGCGCCAAGGCGCGGGAACTGGTGCGGCAACGCAAGATTCAGGAAGAAACCGCCAACTGGTTACGACGCCTGCGCGATGAATCCTACGTAGAGTACCGGCTCGAACAGGAGTAAGCCCTTGACCCTGCGTATTGCCCTTACGCCCGGTGAACCTGCCGGTATCGGCCCGGATTTATGCCTTATGCTGGCACAAACGGCTGGCAATGAAGAGTTGGTGGTCATTGCCGACCCGGAAATGCTTCAGCAACGGGCAGATGCGCTGCAGTTACCCATCCTCCTGCGCCCCTTTGAACCCGGCACGCCCCCTCGTCCGCGGCCTGCCGGTGAACTCCGCGTACTGACCGTACCCGTGGAAGCCCCGGTGGTGGCGGGAAAACTGAATCAGGCAAATGCAGCCTATGTACTGAAAACCCTGGATCAAGCCATTGACGGCTGCCTTGCCTACCGCTTTGCAGCCCTGGTGACCGGCCCGGTACATAAGGGCATCATCAACGATGCGGGCATCCCCTTCAGTGGCCATACGGAGTACCTGCAGGCCAGAACCCAGAGCCAACAGGTGGTGATGATGCTCACCGCGCCGGGATTACGCGTAGCCCTGGCAACCACCCATTTACCCCTGCACGCCGTCAGCGCCGCCATCACTCGGGACCGACTGCGTCAGGTGATCGAAGTGCTGCACCGGGATTTACAGTATCGCTTTGGCATTTCCCGGCCGCGGATACTGGTCTGCGGACTGAACCCCCATGCCGGGGAAGGTGGCCACCTGGGTACAGAAGAGGGAGAGGTCATCGAACCGGTCCTCAATGCCCTGCGCGCAAAAGACATGACATTAGTGGGACCACTTCCCGCCGATACCCTGTTCACCCCCCGCCATCTGGAACAGGCCGATGCGGTATTGGCCATGTATCATGATCAGGGCTTGCCGGTACTGAAACACATGGGGTTTGGTGAAGCCGTCAACATCACCCTGGGCTTACCCATTATCCGCACCTCCGTGGACCATGGCACGGCACTGGAGCTGGCTGGCAGCGGCAAGGCACAGGTGGGCAGCCTGGTCAGTGCACTCAATACCGCCTTACTCATGGCACGTAGCAGCGGCAATCCGGCATGAGCCATCAGCCACGCAAGCGCTTTGGCCAGAACTTCCTTCACGACCCGCAGATCATTCAGCGTATTATCGCCTGCGTGGCACCCAGGGCGGGGCAATTCCTGGTGGAAATCGGTCCCGGCCAGGGCGCCATTACCGCCCCTCTGCTGGAGGCGGCGGGACAATTGACAGTAGTGGAACTGGATCGGGATCTGCTGGAACCCCTGAAGCAACGCTGCCGGCCGTTGGGTACCCTGAAAGTCATCCACCAGGATGCCCTGCAGGTGGACTTCTGCCAGTTGGGCAGCCAGGCGAGCAGTCAGACACTGCGCATCGTCGGCAATCTGCCCTATAACATATCCACCCCGCTGCTGTTTCATCTGTTGCGCCAATCCCATTGTATTGAAGACATGCATTTCATGCTGCAAAAAGAAGTGGTGGACCGTATGGCGGCCGGCCCCGGCAGCGGCGCGTACGGCCGGCTCTCGGTGATGATTCAGTATCGCTGTCAAGTGGAGCGCCTGTTCACCATCGGCCCTGGTGCCTTTCGCCCTGCACCGAAGGTGGATTCCGCCTTTGTCCGCCTGTTACCCTTGGCGCAACCGGCCGTCACCGTGGAAAACGAGGCGGCCTTTGCCCTGGTGGTTCAACAAGCCTTTTCCCAACGCCGGAAAACCCTGCGCAACTGCCTCAAGGGCTATCTGGATGAAACCGCCATCCAGGGCTGCGGTGTTGCCCCGGGGGCGCGCGCGGAAACCCTCGACCTGCAAGCCTTTGCCGCGCTCAGCAATTGTTATTTCCACACTACAGGGACGGCCAGATGAATCACTACACACATGTATTGCTCGCCGTGGATTTCCATGCCGATGGGGAACAGGTGATCCAGCGGGCCTGTGACTGCGCGCAGTTGCATTCAGCACGTATGAGCCTGATTCATGTGCTGGAATTCACCGCCCTGGACATGGAAGGCGAACTGGCGCTACCCCAGGAATTACTCCTGGAGCAGGAATGGCTGCAACAGGCGCAACGACGCATGACCGAACTGGCGGCCCGACTGCAGGTGGCGGAGGAAGACTGCCACGTGCGACAGGGGAATACCCGTGCCGAAATCCTGCACCTGGCGCGGGAAAGCGCGGTGGATCTTATCATTCTCGGCAGTCATGGAAGGCAGGGCATTCAGCGTTTGCTGGGTTCCACCGCCAATGGCATTCTCCATGGCGCCCAGTGTGACGTACTGGCGGTACGCATCCAGTAAATCCCCACCGGGGTGCGATTACCGGCTACGGTAGGCGACCACGGTCAAATCATCACAATGGCTGGGTTGTTCAGGCGCCGGGGAAAGCATGCGCTCGCGACACACCTGTACCAGTTGCTGCAGTGATTCATGTAATGGACCCTTGCGCATGATTTCAGTAATCTCCTGCACGGTCAGGTTATCCGCAAGACCATCACTGGCCAGGATCAGCGTATCCCGCGGGGCCAGGGTATAGGTACCGCTGACTTCCACCCGCATATCGTTGCAACCGACAATATTGGAAACCAGGTGCCGATCTTCATGTTGCAGGGCTTCATCCTCATTGAGCATACCGGATTCCACCGCGTACCCAACCGGCGAATGGGGCACCGTCTGTAACTTGATTTTGCCACGCTGCCCCACTACCAGCACAATGGAGTCGCCCACGTGGTAACTGCGGATTCGCGCACCCTGCACCTCAACCAGCACCAGAGTCGTGGCACCGCCCGAACCCTGCGCCATGATCTGCTGATTGGCATGATCCAGCCCATCAAGAATGGTTTCGCGAAGATTTTCCTGGGTATCAGGCGCCACCTGCCCCAGGCGCTCCAGTAAGGTACTGACCAACAGGCCTGAGGCTTCCTCACCGGCAGGCAAGCCACCCAAGCCATCCGCCACCATGAGCACACCTGCCTCCCCCCCCAAAGACAGGACCCCCGCCGAATCTTCATTGGCGGTATCCTTGTCTGGCGAGCGGGTGGAAAACACCGCCAGTTGGCCTGGCCAGCCCTGAAGGGAGACGGGCTGCTCCATCTCCATCTGCGTGTAGAGGGTACCCTGGGTGGTTTCGATTTGATTCATGGAATTGTCACAATCCTTCAGGACCACTGCATGTTTTCCAGATAGGAACGAAGCTGACCCGCACTCTTGAATTTGCGGTGGATCAGAGAATGACGCAGGCCGCAAACAATGGCCTTCACTTCCGGCGGACTCGCGGCATAGTAACGGCTGCCCCCCAGGGAATCATAAAATATTCTAATCAAATCAAGTACGTCATTGCGAATATTCTGGGCGCTTGGACCACCCCAGTGAAACATGTCGAGTAATTTGAGTTCAAATCCCAGCCCGTGACGCTGCACAATGATGTTATCGGTATGCAGGTCACCATGATATTCGCCGATGGCGTGAATACACTCGATACCGCTGGCCAGGGCATAGAGCAGATGCACGGCTTGAAAGGGCGTGAGACGCCGGCCTTTCTGACGCTTGAGAAACTCGCTCAGCAATTCCCCTTCAACAAATTCCGAAACCAGGAAAAAGACTTCCATCCCCTCATACTCCAGGGTATCCCGGGTGTGATACTGAATGACAATGGGGCACTGGCGTAGTTTGTGTAATTTCCGGGCATAGAAACGCAGCGCCTTGTTTCCAGGATTTCTCTGTGGAAAGAATAACTTGGCGGTACGCTCTATGCCGGTGGCCAATTC
>CBDUNQ010000110.1:0-6775 GCA_965368625.1 uncultured Gammaproteobacteria bacterium | reverse complement strand
AGGCCGGGATCTTGTTGGTGTGGCAGGTGTTTTAAGAGATTCCGGCCTACGCCGGAATGACGATGAATTTTTATGACTACTTTACACTTCGGGTAAATGAAGCGCTGTCATTGCGAACGAAGTGAAGCAATCTTCTGAATCCGGCACCGGCCTTACCGGTTCCCAGGTAGGGACTGCCGCGCCGCGGAGATTGCCACGCCGCTACGCGGCTCGCAATGACGATGAATTTTTTATGAATACCTTACTCATTCGGGTCAAGGCTAAGTACGTCATTGCGAACGAAGTGAAGCAATCTTCTGAATCCGGCGCCGGCCTTACCGGTTCCCAGGTAGGGACTGCCGCGCCGCGGAGATTGCCACGCCGCTATGCGGCTCGCAATGACGATGAATTTTTATGACTGCCTTCCTCATTCGGGTCAAAGCTATGGAAATGCCATCCATCGTATAGACAAAGCCCCCAGCGGCCGATATAAAGGTATTCCTATGAGCACATCATCTGAATCCAGCTATTCACCGCCTGCCAGTATTCCGGATTACCTGATCCGGCATGCCACGCTGCGTCAATTACAGGTATTTGAATCCATTGTCAGATTAGGGAGTTTTACGCGCGCCGCGGAAGAATTGTTCCTCACCCAGCCCACGGTATCCATGCAAGTGAAAAAACTGGCGGAAGTCATGGGCTTGCCTTTGTTTGAGCATATAGGTCGAAACGTGCAACCCACCGAGGCCGGGCGGGAACTCTTTGCCGCCTGCCGCGATATATTCACCACGCTGTCTAACCTGGAAATGAAGCTGGCCGATCTGAAAGGTTTGAAGCGTGGGCGATTGCGGCTCTGTGTCATTTCCACGGCCAAATATTTCACGCCCGAAATTCTTGGTGAGTTCAGTAAGCTTTACCCGGGTATTGAGCTTGTGCTCAAAGTGACGAATCGTGACCGTGTTATTGAGCGGATGATTGCCAACGAAGATGATCTTTACATTGTTGGCATGGTGCCGGATTCGGGTATTGAAATTGAAACCTTTGCTTTCTCGCCCAATCCAATGGTGGTCATCGCGCCAAGAAATCACCCCCTGGTGGGGAAAAAGAAAATTACGCTGGAAGAGCTTTCCCGGGAGCCATTCATACTTCGCGAACCGGGCTCCGGTATACGCGATCTGACCATCCGTATCTTTCGTGAAAAAGGGCTGCATCCGAATGTACGCATGGAGTTGGGCAGCAATGAAGCCATCAAGCATGCGGTTGTGGCGGATCTCGGGGTATCAGTGCTGTCGCTGCATACCCTGACATTGGAAGGCGTTAATGGCCCGGTAGCCATACTGGATGTTGAGAATTTTCCATTGATTCGACAATGGTACATGATGCACCCCAAGGGTAAGGAACTGTCGCTGGTGGCGCGCACCTTCCTCGACTTCGTGATTGAAAATGAGCCTCGTTTTCGGGAGAAAATGCAAATCATGTGGCCTCAGCTTGGCAAGCTCATGGAAAAGCCGGTTGCGGCCAGGTTGCCGGGGAAAAAAAGTAAAAAACGAAAGGCCGCAGGGAAAGCTTCACCTGCAGCCAATAAATAGCCGGATTACGGCTTGTGGTCTCCCGGTGGCACCGGGCTTTCATGGACAAACCCCGATTGAAGAGGGTCGCTTTCTTGTGCGGAATACGTTTCTACGTTGACTGAATATTGACCTGTCGTGGTTTCCTGAGGTGGAAACCGTGGGGCGCGCTATTATCCGTCACCTCCATTGGTGTATGATACAGCCCCTTCTCGTGCAGCTACCTGGGTATCAGTGTGAACCGGTCCTCTCTCATTGGAAATTTCAAAATCGAAGGGCAGCTTTTCCGCTATGGTGATTTTGCGCCCCGGTTTTACAATTTATGTCTCAGCCTGGGTATGGAAAAGGGTCGGATTTTACCTTCCCGTGCCTTTTGCTCCGATGAAAGCCAGGGTTATCCCATAATTGTATTGACCAAGCATTTCGGTACCTTTCCCTTTAATCATGGCCGGGCGGGAGGTGTCGTATCACTGGATCGCCATGGGCCTCACGCTTCCCATAGCCAGGATTCAGTGATTCTGCAGGCCAGTCATGTTGGCTATGATGCAGAAAATCAGACCTTTGGCGGTTACCGCCGCCTGCAATGTACCCATCATGACTCTACTCCCGCATGCGGTAAGATGTCACTGGTGATCGACTGGTATCGAAACGAATATAAATTTGCACAAAAAAATATCTACGTGGAACGTTGCGAAGACAAATTCCTGATCACCATTGATAACCAGTTACTGGATGACCGGCGTAAGGAAGGCATTTTCCTGCGCTTGAGTCGATTGATTACACCCAATCACAATGGTGACTACCCCTTTGTTTCCACCCGTTCCACATCCAAGACCTTCATCGCTTCTCCCAGGCTGTTTACGCTTCTGGGTGCATTTGATTACCCCATGGGTGAGCGCCAGCCTATTGGGAAGTGTTTGTCGCCTGAGTTGTTTTTCTTCAAAAAGGAGATCGATGATGATCTCGCCGGCCCCAGTCGTCTGGAACTGAATCTTTTCGATGCCATGCATTTGATCGTCGCCTCGGAATTTCCCCTGTTGATGGCTGCCCAGTTTAATACCCAGGTGGAATTTGACCGGACTTTCCGCACCCTGGTGCGTGATCGGGATTACCGTGGCAAGAATCTTCTTTATGTCTCCGGATTGAATATTGATATTTCTCCGAAGCCGGGGCAGGTTTTTCCGGTAACCTACTTCATACCCTGGGCGGCGTATTACCAGAAATTCGATGGCGCCTCGGGTACCCTGGAGCAGGAAGAGCTGGTTGCCCGCCTGCGGGAAATGAGCGGGGAAAATCCCGATGAAATCGACATGGAAAGTGCAATCTCCACCATGCGCAATATGCCGGATGTGGATATTTCCCTGGGGAACTTCGCTGATCCCATCAGCAGGGAAGACGGCATACTGGAAATGAATGTTCAGTAGTGGGTGGCTGGGTCATGCCGGAAGGTTTTGGTACTCGGCGTATTCCACGGAATCCTTGCCGGCATGTTTCACCCGATACATGAGTTGATCCGCGGCTTTTATCAGGGCTTCCGGTGTTGCCGGTGGTTGATGGCAGGTGAGTACGCCAAAGGAAAAGGTAACCGGCCATTTCTGCCGTTGCATTTCTTCCAGTAAGCCATTACGTATTTCAGTGATTACCACGCGGGCATCGGCCTGGTGGGTTTCCGATAACAGAATGGCAAACTCATCACCACCCAGGCGGGCGACCACATCCACTTTGCGAAGACGCGCTTTGGCATACTGTACGGTAGTGCATAATACAGCATCCCCTGCGGCATGCCCGAAGTGATCATTCACGTATTTGAAATTATCCAGATCCACATAGGCAAGGCACAAGGGGCGACTATTGCGTGCCGAGCGGTTCATTTCCATTTCCAATAGTTCATTGAAATAGCGCCGGTTTACCGCACCGGTAAGATAGTCATTACGGGCAAAGCCTTTTTCTCTTTCGTGGGCCTTTTTCAGTTCGCTTATAAGCAGCGTTACCACCAGAAAAATTCCGAAGCGAATGGCCGTATTCCAGTAGGGGATGGCCGGGTGGCTGTAAGGATGTTCCATGAGGGTGTCGGCAGTAAACCAGCTGATGGCGCTGGCCAGCGACAGTAACAGGCCCAGATTCCGATTGCCATACCAGGTGGCTACGGCGATAGGGAGCAGGTAAAACAGGGAAAAAGCCAGCTCATAGCCAGTCAGTGTGTCCAGGACCGCAACCCCAAGCACCAGGCCGATGCAGACCATGACCCAGAAACGGGTGGGTCTGTTTTCCAGAAGCTCGGCGCGGAAATTCATCCTGTTACTGCTCGTAGGGTTCATGAATCCGTGCAGTGTAATACCACTGGGATATCGGCGTGAACAAGAATATTCCTTCGTACTCGCGGTTGCCTGGTTTTCCCTATTCAGGGTAGCTGGGGTCATGGGATTTCTTGTGTAACTTCAGCACAGTCATTCAAACAACACACAGGCAATGGGTGGCAGATGCCGGCTGACAGCCTGCCAGTGGTCGCCTTCATCTTCACTGACCCATAGCCCGCCGGTAGTGCTGCCGAAGGCCAGGCGTGATCCATCAGAGGATAGTGTCAGGCCATGGCGGTAGATCAGGTCGTAGGCGGGTTCCTCGGGAAGACCATGGTGCAGGCAGGTAAAGTGCTTGCCGCCATCCCGGGTGCGGGATACCACCAGGCGGGCATCCACGGGAAAGCGCCGCTCATCTTTGATGGCGGGCACAAACCAGGCGGTATCCGGGTCCGTGGGGTGCACCGCGACGGCGAAACCAAAGCTGGATGGGTTCTCGTTGACGATTTCCTGCCAATGGACGCCACCATCGTCACTGCGAAAGATACCATTATGATGCTGCATCCACAGGCGATCCGGTGCTGTGGGGCAGTGCACAATGCGATGGGCATCCTGGAAGAGGGGATCATGCTCCTGGCCGGGTGGCATATAGGCATTGCGCAACCCCTTTCCAATCAGTGACCAATGTGCGCCGCCATCGTGACTGGTCCACACCCCGCCCACGGAAACGCCAACGGTAATATGGCGCGGGTCCCTTGGGTCCACCAGAATGGAATGAATGCCGGCAAAGTCATAACCGCCGCCCACCCATTTTTTCCGCAGCGGATCATCCCACAGGCTGCGTACCAATTCCCAGTGATCGCCTCCATCCTGTGAGTGAAACAGGCCGCCGGGAATGACGCCGCACCAGAGTTCATTGGCGGCGCCGACTTCCAGTGCCCAGATCAACTGGGTGCTCCAGGGTAGATCAATCCCGCGCATGGGGTCTTTGTCTTGCAGTCCTTCAGGCTTTGGTGGAAACGTGGGAGCAGCCACTTCCTTCCAGGATACGCCACCATCTTTCGAGCGCTGCATCTTGACACCGAAGTGTCCCAGGTTGAGGGCGGCATGAATGCGTTGACCGCCGGGTTCCACCAGTACCATGCTTACTGGATCCCCCTGAAACCAATGGTCCGCTATGTGCCATTCTCCACTGTCCCGGCGAAGAACCCGAAACAGTCCCTTGCGGGTTGCCACCAATAATCGATCGCTCATTTCATCCTCCTGATAGGGCTTGTGCAATAAAAATAGTATCGTGTTCGTGAACGGGGTCAGACAGGGAGGTGCGGTCGGCAATCAGGGTATCGTTAATAAACACGGCTACGTGTTTGCGCACGGTGTTCTGATCATCAAGTATATAGCCGCGTAACTGCGGTGTGTTTACAAACAGAGTTTCCAGTACGTCACCCAGAGTGGCCGCTGTGCCGGGCAAGTGTATCTCCCAGGGCCCATGGTTCTGCAGATGCCGCAGTATATTGGGTGAGCATTGGATGTGTACCATGTTTCCTCCCGAAACCGTGGTTATGCCATCTGTTTTGGTAGCCTGGGTTTTTTCCGGGTTTTCTGGTTGCTTTTTTATCGTGCAATTGTCGCCATAAAATGGGAAACCGGACGTATGAGGCACCGATAAACCACAGACGGGCCCCAAGACAATCCAGTTTCAAGAGCCCGCCCGAATAACATAAGCAAAACCGGGCAGGATGAAAAGCATTATCATTTTCTGGATTGCCTCCCCTCGTCCATGGTTATGGGCCTGGGCTTGCGATCCAGCTCCCCTGGAAGGTAATTCTCACAAAAGCGAAAAAACATTACTATGGGTGAGTAAAAAATGAAGAACACTGCTCAAGCCGGGGTGGGTGAGGTGTATTGCATTTTTTCACAGATAAGCAGAGGGGGCACGATAATGACGATGAGGGATACGGCAGCCACGGGGTTGTGGTGGCGATACAATGTCAGGATGATATTGCCTCTATGAATATTCCACGGCCCTCATTTCGTATTGCCCGCCTGTCCGATATCGATATTATCGTACGTTTGGTGAATTCCGCCTATCGGGGTGATAGCAGCCGTCAGGGCTGGACTACGGAAGCCGATTTGCTGGGTGGCCAACGGACGGATGCCGAAGAAATCCGCCATTGCATTGAGCAACCCGGTTCGGCTTTGTTATTGGCTACCCGGGATGAGAGCCTCATGGGCTCGGTGCATGTGCAACAACGCGCTGCCGGTGCCTACATGGGAATGCTCAGTATTCAGCCGGGCCGCCAGGGGCAGGGGCTGGGAACACGTTTTCTCACAACGGTGGAGCACTGGGTGCAACAGCAATGGCAGGCTCGCTATCTGCAGATTACGGTTATTTCCCTGCGTTCGGAATTGATTGCCTTTTACGAGCGCCGCGGGTTCCGGGCCACCGGGCGCTATCTTCCCTTTCCCACGGACCCGCGTTATGGCATACCCAAGGTGAAGGGGCTGGAATTACTGGAAATGGAAAAAACACTTCCCACCGATTCTGCGGCACAGCAATAACACCCCGATGCAGATGCACCTGCGTGAAGGTAGCAAGATACTTTCCTTTACACCACAGCCTGCCTTATGATCTTTCCATGCTGACCATTTCCCGCGCCGTATCCATTCCCGATACAGAAATTGAAATTACCGCCATTCGCGCTCAGGGTGCAGGTGGGCAAAACGTCAATAAAGTTTCCAGTGCCGTGCATTTGCGCTTCGATATTCCGGCTTCATCATTGCCGGATTTTTACAAGCAACGCCTGTTGCAGGTACAGGATCAGCGAATCAGCCAAGAGGGCGTGGTAGTCATCAAGGCGCAGCGGTACCGAAGCCAGGAAAAAAACCGCGCGGAAGCCCTGGAACGTTTAGTGGAATTGATTCGCAGCG
>CBDUNQ010000109.1:0-6808 GCA_965368625.1 uncultured Gammaproteobacteria bacterium | reverse complement strand
GGTTGCCGTCAGTGGCTTGAGCAAGGGTGCCAGTTGGTCCCGGCTGGCGGCAATCAGAATCAAGCCCTTGTGAATCGGGCGTTGCTTGCATTCCAGCAGATGTACTACAGACTCGACCTGAAACGGATCACAACCGAGGCCATAGACCGCTTCCGTAGGGTAGGCAATCAATTCACCTGCTGCCAGGTGATGAACCGCCTGTTGTAATTGAATGGAGGAGGGGATCACGGGTTGGATTGCCTTGGTTCAATGTCTGTACTGGTGCGGGGTGTGACGGGCAACCAGGAGCACATTCAATGGCTTGGGTAACCGTTTCATGGGGACTTCACCGCTCAGTGATGAAGTGGTCATGGTATCAACTTTCGCCGGCTTCCTCGGTGGCATTTTCTTCTTCCCAGGGTTCCGCAAAGCCGCAATCTTTTTGCGGACAAACCCGTTCTGTACCTTTGCGCTTGGTGGTTTTGATGGTGAGTATGGGCCACTGGCATTCGGGGCAGGGGGTATTTACCGGTTCATTCCAGACGGCATAGTCGCAATCGGGGTAGGTGGAGCAAGAGTAGAAAATCTTTCCGCGGCGTGATTTACGCTTGAGCATGGTGCCCTTGTGACATTGCGGGCACTCCACGCCGGTATCCGTGGGTTTTTCCAGGGGCTCGATGAACTTGCAATCGGGATAACTGCTGCAACCGATGAATTTCCCATAGCGCCCGGTACGGATGATCAGATCGGATTCGCACTCGGGACATTTGCGGCCTTCCACCACTTCGGGTTCGCTGCTCTCACCGTCATCACCCACATTGCGGGTGTAGTCGCAGTCCGGGTAGCCATTGCAGCCGATAAAGCGGCCGCGCCGGCCCAGGCGCAGGGACAGGGGTTTGCCGCATTTGGGACAGGCTTCATCCAGTTCTTCGGTGGTGACATCCTTGCGGGAGACGCTGGAATCCTTGTCCTTCACCAGATCAGAGAAGGGATACCAGAAATCCTTCATCAGCGGCACCCACTCCTTTTCGCCGCGGGAGACGGCATCCAGTTCATCTTCCAGGCGTGCGGTAAAGTCGTAATCCACATACTGGGTGAAGTGGTTGGTGAGAAACTTGGCCACTACGCGTCCCACATCGGTAGGGTAAAAGCGGCGTTTTTCCAGGGTCACATATTCCCGCGCCTGCAGGGTGGAGATGATGGAGGCATAGGTGGAAGGGCGGCCGATGCCATGCTCTTCCAGGGCGCGCACCAGGCTGGCTTCACTGTAACGTGGCGGTGGTTCGGTAAAGTGCTGTTCCGGGCGAATCTTGTGCAGTGTGACCTTGTCGCCGGCTTCCATGGGCGGGAGCATGCGTTCATCGCTGTCGCTCTTGGCGTCATCCACCCCTTCCTGATAGACCGCCATGAAACCGGGATCCACCACCGTGGAACCGGTGGCGCGCAGTACATTGCCCTCACCGCAGGTGAAATCCACGCCCACGGTATTGATGGTGGCGTGAATCATCTGACAGGCCACGGTGCGTTTCCAGATGAGGTCATAGAGCTTCATCTGCTCGGCATTGAGATGATCCTTGAGGGATTCCGGCGTGTGGTTAACCGAGGTCGGACGTATGGCTTCGTGAGCTTCCTGGGCATTTTTGGCCTTGGTTTTGTAGACCGGTGACTTGCCGGGTACATTTTTCTTGCCATAGCGCTCCGCGATCAATTGCCGGATTTCGTCCGTGGCTTCCTGTGCCAGATTGACCGAGTCGGTACGCATATAGGTGATCAGGCCTACGGTTTCGCCACCGATATCCATGCCTTCATAGAGTTGCTGGGCGACGCGCATGGTGCGGCTGGCGGTAAAGCCCAGTTTGCGGGAAGCTTCCTGTTGCAGGGTGGACGTGGTGAAGGGGGCGGCCGGGTTGCGTTTGCGCTGTTTCTTTTCGACGCTATCGACCCGTAATTGCCCGCCGGCGGCTTCACTCAGTTCTTGCTCGACGGTAGCGGCTTTTTCCGCATTATTGACCGTGAACTGGCTGACTTTTTTGCCATGGAGCTGGGTCAGCTTTGCGGTGAAGCCCTGTTGATCTTTTTCCAGATCCGCTTCCACGCTCCAATATTCCTTGGGTTTGAAGGCGTCGATTTCATCTTCGCGCTGCACAATCATGCACAGTGCCGGACTCTGCACGCGGCCGGCGGAGAGGCCGCGGCGAACCTTTTTCCAGAGCAGGGGGGAGAGATTGAATCCCACCAGGTAATCCAGGGCACGACGCGCCTGTTGCGCGTTGACCAAATCCATGGATAGCTCGCGCGCATGTTCCATGGCTTCCTGGATGGCGCGTTTGGTGATTTCATGGAACACCACGCGGTGCACTTCTTTCTTCTTGAGGTGTCCGCGATCTTTCAGCAACTCATACAGGTGCCAGGAAATGGCTTCCCCTTCGCGGTCCGGGTCAGTGGCCAGATAGAGGTGCTCGGCCTTTTTCAGTGCTTTTACGATGGCATCCACATGCTTCGCATTCTTGTCGATCACCTGGTACTTCATGGCGAAGTCGTGGCCCGGATCCACGGCGCCCTCCTTGGGAATGAGGTCGCGGACATGGCCGTAGGAAGCAAGGACTTCAAAGCCCTTGCCCAGGTATTTCTTGATGGTTTTCGCCTTGGCCGGCGATTCTACGATTACCAGATTGCTCATAGGTTCAGGTGGTCACGTCGTGCTGTGCCGTTGTCGACTGGATGCGGTGGGCCCAGCAGGGGGTTGCAGTTAGTGCAGGCTGCCGGCCATGCTGTCCAGGACCAGGTCTTCCATCCAGGCGTAAGCGGCTTCTTCGCCAGGCTGATTGAAGAGCACCATCAGCGCCACCCATTTCAGTTGGTCCAAATCGATATCTTCCGTGCCCAGGGCCATGATGCGGTCAATGACCAGTTCACGGCTGGTGGCTGTCAGAATGCCCATTTGCTCCAGAAACAGCAGGAAGCCACGGCATTCGGTATCCAGACGGTCCAGCTCGGGCCCGGCATAGACCCGAATCGCCTGCCCGGTCTGTGCGGCAGAGAGGGTCAGGGGGTTGAGAGTGGCAAGACCCTCCAACCAATCAAAAGCCTGGTTGACTTCCTGTTGCGGAAATCCTGCCTCGTTCAATTCCAGTTGCAGGGATTCACGGTCCGGCCCGGGATCCTGTTCGTCGTCCATATAGTAATTTTCAAATAGATAAATGAGTACGTCGAACACATTTTCTTTCATTTCACACTCTCTTTTCGGTCCGGACATACCGCCCGCCGGCACTGGAAGCCACAAAATCCTGCAGCTCTAGTAGCAGGAGCATGGAGGAAACCTCACCCGCCGTCAATCCACTATGGTCCACCAGTGTATCAATGGAGGTGGGGTCATACCCCATATAATCAAGGAGTTGCTGGTATTCAGGCGGTAATGGCGCAGCCCCTTCCCGGGAATCCGCCGGGATTTCAGGGTGGGATTCCTGGCACACAAAGCCGCCCAGTGCCCCCAGTTCTTCCAGGATATCTTCCGCCGTTTCCACCAGCTTTGCCCCCTGGCGGATCAGGGTATGGCAGCCACGGGCCAGTGGGTTGTGGATGGAGCCGGGAATGGCCAGTACCTCACGGCCCTGTTCCAGCGCCAGACGAGCCGTGATCAGGGAGCCGGAGCGCACCGCGGCTTCCACCACCAGGGTGCCAAGGCTCAGACCACTGATGATCCGGTTGCGGCGTGGAAAGTTTTCCGCACGGGGTGGCGTGCCGGGTGGAAATTCAGTCACCAGGGCCCCGTGACAGGCAATGGCGTGGGCCAGATCGTGGTGTGAAGCCGGATACACACGGTCCAGGCCGGTGCCGGTAACGGCGATGCTCTGGCCGCCTCCCTGCAGGGCGCCCTCATGGGCCGCGCCATCGAGCCCCTGGGCCAGGCCACTGGTGATGGTCAGGCCGGCCCTGGCCAAATGAGTGGCGAATTCTCTGGCGGTCTGGCGCCCACTGCGGGAAGGGTTGCGGCTGCCCACCACGGCGAGCTGGGGCTGCCGGAGACAGTCCGGATCGCCGTGCAGATAAAGTAGCGGGGGCGGATCCGGGATTTGCTTCAATAGTGTCGGATAGCGTGGATCCTGAAGGGTGATGATATGGTTGTCAGCCCCGGCAAGCCATTGGAGATCCTGTGCCACGGCATCCCAGTCAGGTTTGCCAAGGCCCAGTTGCGACCAGGCCGTGATCCCGGCCTGCAGGGCGGCTTGCGGATCGCCAAAGGTATCCAGCAAGCGGTGAAAGGTGACCGTACCCACACCGGGTATGCGGTTCAGTGCCAGCCAGTAGCGTGTTTCGTCCGCAGTCGGGGTGTCAGTCATGGCGGCCGTTCCCTGGCCGCCGCATCGGGCGAAAAGGTGCGGGAACCGGGTTCCCGGTCAAGGCGCCCGGACTTTGTCCAGGACGTGCAGTGCGCGGGTGGCCTTGAGTACCAGGCCGAAGCTCACTTTTTCAAATACCCGGAATACCATGAGTTCGCCGCCGCGTTCATCGGGCAATTGCACCGTATCCTTGGGATCATCGGTCACCGTGTCGCGAATGGTGGCGCCGGTCTGGTATACGGCCAGCACATGACCCACTTCCATGCCTTCACGGCTGCCACGATTGATGGCCACGATCTGGTATTGACCAATCTGACTCACGCCATCCACTACGTCGATGATACGGCCTTCCAGATCGGCAGACGGCGAGTGGGGCATGAAATGGGCGTGAATTTCTTCCTGGGTCACTGGACGCAGGCGGTCTCCTACACGGGCTTCGCGGGTGGAGCGCAGTACTTCCAGGGTGCTGACCTCTCCCCACTGTTGCAGCTGGGTATCGCCGATGTACATGGCTTCATGACCAAGCACTTCTTTGGTTTCCGGATCGATATAGGCGCCGCCAGGGCGGTACAGGCTGAATTTGCGCGAGCCGTCATCGGCAATGCCTCGGGCATAGATACGATCACCGGAACCCACGATCACATGCTCATCGGCAGCGGCAACCATATAGGGTGCGGATTTCATTTCCGCTTCATCCACCACCAATGGTTGGGTGAGGAATTGGCGAATGGCATCGATGGGAATGGTATGGATGGCTTGATCGATACGCTCTTCCCGGGCGTTGGGGGACAGCTTCACGGTGGGGTGGCCGCGATTGATGCGCAGCTGCGGGCGGCCATCCACGTACACCAGGGTGATGACATCACCGGGGTAGATCAGGTGAGGGTTCTCAATCTGCGGATTGACATTCCACACTTCGGGCCAGAGCCAGGGCTTTTCCAGAAAACGGCCGGAAATATCCCATAAGGTATCGCCTTTCACCACCACATAGCGGTCGGGATGGTTCGGGGCAAGAGCGATGTTGTCGGCATACAGACTGGCGGCAAACAGGGCTGCGGTCAGTACTCCCAGGAATTTCTTGATGGCCATAGGGCGTCCCTTTTATACGTTCGTTTGATTCGGCACGGCCCAGCTGGGACCGTTACCATTTGTAACTCATTGTATTTCTGCATCCCAGGTGGCGAGTGTAGCGGAAAAACCGTACAGCACAAAGTGTGGAAAACACCATCTGAAACTCAGTATGATCATTGTGTTAGAGTATATATCGTACCTTTTTGCGAAATCGTGATGACCTTCACATGGCTATATTGACTATTCTTCATTTTCCAGACCCCCGTTTGCGCAATCACGCCAAGCCGGTTACCCAGGTCAACGACGAAGTCCGGCGGATGACAGGCTGGAAACCTTGTACCAGGCCCCGGGAATCGGCTGGGCCGCTACCCAGGTCAATATCGACACACGACTGGTCGTCATCGATATATCGGAGGAGAAGAACCAACCTTTATACCTGATTAACCCGGAAATCCTGTCCCGGGACGGTGTGGAGGAGATGGAAGAGGGTTGTTTGTCGGTTCCCGGCTTCTACGAAACCGTCCAGCGGGCCGATTCGGTGCGCTTCCGTGCCCTGGACCGGGATGGGAATCCCTTTGAAATGGAGGCCCATGGATTGCTCGCCGTATGCATCCAGCACGAAATCGACCATCTCGACGGTAAGTTGTTTGTGGATTACCTCTCCGGCCTGAAGCGCCAGCGGATCCGCAAGAAGCTGGAAAAACAACAACGGAACCACACGCCACCGGCAGCTCCCAAGCATGCCGAGCCGGTTATCTAGCCCGCGCTGTAACTTTAAAAATAGTAAATCAGGCACCTTATGAGACTCGTTTTCGCCGGGACCCCCGAATTCTCTGTGCCGGTACTGCAGGCGCTGCTGGATAGCCAGCACGAAGTGGTGGCGGTGTATTCCCAGCCCGATCGCCCCGCGGGGCGTGGTCGTCAATTGCGGGCCAGCCCGGTAAAGGCCCTGGCCCTGGACAAGGGTATTCCGGTGCAGCAGCCGGTCAGTCTCAAACAAGCCGATGCACAGGCTGAATTTGCCCGGCTCAGAGCGGACTTGCTGGTGGTGGTCGCCTATGGGTTGCTGCTGCCCAAAGCCATACTGGAGGCGCCACGGCTGGGTTGTGTCAATGTGCATGCCTCACTGTTGCCGCGCTGGCGCGGTGCGGCGCCCATTCAGCGTGCCATTCTGGCGGGTGACCGGGAAACCGGCGTTACGCTGATGCAGATGGATGAGGGGTTGGATACCGGTGCCATGCTGGCCAAGGCCCGCTGCGCAATCGAGGAAGAAGACACCGGCAGCCGTCTTCACGACCGCCTTTCCTCCCTGGGGGCAGAATTACTGGCCACCCATCTGGAAGCCCTGTTAGCCGGCCAATTGCCTGCAGAACCCCAGGATGAGCGTCAGGCCACCTATGCGCGCAAGCTTGATAAGG
>CBDUNQ010000108.1:0-6819 GCA_965368625.1 uncultured Gammaproteobacteria bacterium | reverse complement strand
CCGGCATTCCATTGCGGCCAGCACCGGCCGCCAGGTTGCGATCTCCCTGCCCAGGAACCAACTGAAAAGCAAAAGGAGATGATAATGGCGGTTTGAGGCCGCCCGCGGGAGAGCATTACATGAAAGCAATGAAGACAAGTATTTCCACCCTGCTGGTGTTGGGTACCCTGGGTGTTTCCAGTGCCGCCTGGGCCACCAATGGGTATTTCACCATTGGCTATGGCACCAAGTCCCGCGGCATGGCCGGGGTGGCCATTGGCTTGCCCCAGGATGCCATGGCGGCGGCCAGTAACCCGGCGGGTATTTCCTTTGTGGAATCGCGCGCCGATGCCGGTATGGCCCTGTTCAACCCGCGTCGCAGCGCCACGCTGGATGCCACGGGGATGTTCGGTGACGCTTCCAGCGAAGTTAGTGGCGCCACCACCTTTTTGATTCCCCATGCCGGCTATATTCGCAAGTATGATGATTTCACCGCCAGCCTGGTCATGTATGCCAATGGCGGCATGAATACGCGTTACAACCGCAATGTATTCGCCGAAGCCTTCGGGCCGAGTTCGGTGGCCTTTGGTGGCCCATCTTCCTTTCCCAACTCGGGAACCCTGGGGGTGAATCTGGCACAGTTGATTTTTACCCCCACCGTGGCCATGACCTTTGGTGAAAGCCAATCCGTGGGCATTGGCTTGCTGCTGGGTTACCAGCGTTTCCGCAGTTACGGCCTGGGTCTGTTCAGCGGTTTTTCCGATGCCCCCGATTCCCTGACCAATAATGGCGATGATGATGCCTGGGGTGGTGGTGTGCGCATTGGCTGGACCGGCAAGTTCGGTGACCGGCTGACCCTGGGTGCCACGGCGGCTTCGCGTATCTATATGCAGGAATTTGATAAGTACAAGGGCTTGTTTTCCGAACAGGGGGATATGGATATACCCGCCAACTTCGGCATCGGTCTGGCCTATGAACTCAACCCCAGAACCACCATCGGCTTTGATGTGGTGCGCATTCTCTATTCCGATGTGAAAACCACCGGCAACAAAGGGCCCACGGGCCAGGAATTCGTCGATTCCTTTGGTATGGCCCTGATGAATATTCCCATTGCCAAGCCCATGGGTACCGATGACGGCTTTGGCTTCGGTTGGGAAGATCAGACCGTATACAAGCTGGGCGTATCCTATGACTACAATGATCACTGGACCCTGCGGGCCGGCTACAACTATGGCAAGAGTCCTATCGATGATGATCAGAACCTGTTGAATATCATTTCCCTGGCCGTGGTGGAACAGCATTTCACCCTGGGTTTCACCTATCAGCCCAATGATCGCAATGAGCTGAGTTTTTCTTACATCCGCGCGATGCGGGAAGATCAGACCTATACCTATGAAGCCACCATTCCCGGTCCGGCCAACGTGAGTTACACGGCGGAAATCGGTATGGATCAGCATGCCCTGGAACTCTCCTATGCCTGGAAGTTCTGATTCACAGGGATGATGCAAAAAGCGGGGTGAAAACCCCGCTTTTTTTTGCCTGGCGTTTTTCTATGGTGCTCCAGTCCTGCCGAATACCGCCATGGGGTATGGGGCTGGAGGCTTACAGGGCGGACAAATGGCTTGTCCCGGTGGATGTTTTCAACGGGTCGGCAATGGTAGAATTCCCGCTATTGCATCCATCAACAGCGAGATCAACATGGCAGGACACAGCAAATGGGCCAATATCCAACACCGTAAAAAGGCCCAGGATGCCAAGCGTGGCAAACTCTTCACCAAGCTCATCCGTGAAATCACCACGGCGGCCCGTATGGGCGATGCCGATCCCAATGCCAACCCGCGCTTGCGCCTGGCGGTGGACAATGCCCTCACCGCCAATATGACCAAGGACACCATCGATCGCGCCATCAAGCGCGGCTCGGGTGCCCAGGATGGCGAAAACTACGAAGAAATCCGCTACGAAGGCTATGGCCCCGGTGGCGTGGCGGTGATGGTGGATTGCATGACCGATAACCGCAACCGCACCGTGGCGGAAGTACGCCATGCCTTTACCAAGGCGGGTGGCAATTTGGGGACCAGTGGTTCCGTGGCCTTTCAATTCACCCACACCGGTATTCTCAGTTACCCTCCGGGCTGTGATGAAGAAGCCATCATGGAGGCAGCCCTGGAAGCCGGGGCCAATGACATCATCAATAATGACGATGGCTCCGTGGATGTACTCACCGGCCCTTATGACATGGTGGAAGTGAAAGAAGCCATGGCGGCGGCCGGGTTGAGCCCGGAAAATGCCGAAGTCACCATGCGCGCGGAAAACACCACTTCCCTGGAACTGGAAGATGCCCAGAAAATGATGACCATGCTGGAACGCCTGGAAGATCTGGATGATGTGCAGAATGTCTATTCCAATGCGGATATCTCCGAGGAAATTCTCGCCGGCATGGAATGAGGCCGTGTCTTGTGGCATTGTCCATGGCACAACCCTGATGAGGTGAACGCCCATTCCTGGCTCACGCATTCGAATACTGGGTATTGATCCCGGCTCCATTACCACCGGCTACGGCATTATCGAACAGCAGGGGAAGGAACTGCGCTATGTGGCCAGTGGCTGTGTACGCGTCAAGGGTGAAGACTTGCCGCAAAAGCTCGGTATGATCTTTTCGGAAATCAGTGCATTGCTGCATGAATTCCAGCCCCACCAGATGGCCATTGAACGGGTATTCATGGCGCGCAACCCCGATTCCGCCCTTAAGCTGGGGCAGGCGCGTGGCGCCGCCATCTGTGCCGGCGTGCACCAGGGTCTGCCGGTGGCGGAATATGCGCCGCGGGAAATCAAACAGGCGGTGGTGGGCCGGGGCGGCGCCGATAAAGCACAGGTACAACATATGATCCGCGTACTCCTGCAACTCAGTTCCACCCCGCAGGCGGATGCCGCCGATGCCCTGGCTGTGGCCGTGTGCCACGGTCACCTGGGGCAGACCCTGTCGCGCATTCCATCGGCCACCACCAGCCGCGGAGGGCGCCTGCGATGATCGGACGTTTGCGCGGGACTCTGTTGGAAAAACAGGCACCGCATCTGTTACTGGATGTGCAGGGCGTGGGGTATGCCATCGAGGCACCCATGACCACCTTTTACGATTTGCCGGCAGTCGGGCAGGAAATCATTCTCCATACCCATTTGGTAGTGCGCGAAGATGCCCATATCCTTTTTGGCTTCGGTCGGCTGGAAGAACGCGCATTGTTCCGAGCCCTGATCAAGGTGAATGGTGTCGGTGCCAAACTGGCGCTCACCATTCTTTCGGGCATGAATGCCGATGACTTCGTGCACTGCGTACAGGAAAAGGATACCGCTTCCCTGGTGCGCCTTCCCGGCGTGGGCAAGAAAACCGCGGAACGCCTGATTGTGGAAATGGCGGATCGGCTCGATGACTGGATACCGGTAGATCGACCGTCGGTCAGCAAGAGTGGGCAACAGGTGGCCGCCGTCCATAACCCGGTAGAAGAAGCCGTGGGGGCATTGATTGCCCTGGGATATAAACCGCCGGAAGCCAGTAAGATGGTGCGTGCCGTGGAGGTTAAGGACGCCAGTGCGGAAGAAATTATCCGTCGTGCCCTGAAGGCTACGGTGAAATAGCCCCTGCCCGTCTTACAATGGTCGTCATTGGCCGAACGAACGGGTCCGGTATTCAAAACAACAAGCCATTCTTGTAAAAAAGAAACGGTCATTGCGAGCGAAGCGCGGCAATCTCCGTGGTATGGCACTAGGCATGGAAATCTGCCGATTTTGTGCCACGGTAATGAGATTGCTTCACTTTGTTCGCAATGACGCGCTCTCTTTAATTGTGCGATGGTTGTTGTAAAAAACCACCGTCTTTCCGGCACACCATAAGGATGTCCGTGAATAATACACCCGGCCAGGGCCGGGTGTACGTACCTGAGGTTAATGCCGGGCTCAGAAGTTCACAGTGCCAATGAGCTCTCCGGTCAGGCTGTCTTTGATGATGACCTTGAGTTTGCCATCCGTGCGGCGCATACCCAAAAGAACCAGTTCCTGTGAACCGTTGCCATTCATATCGCCGCAAGCCTGAATATCCTGGGCCGGAAAATTCTTATCAAAGAACACCGAACGGATATTTGATTTGCTGCGGCTATCCTTGATCTGGGCTTTCTGAGCACCGTTGGCGCGACGACCAAAGACCAGCAATTCATCAGCGCCGTTGCCATTGATGTCGGCTAGCGGCAGTAAGCGCAATTCACGCAGGCTGCGATCAAAGTACAGGGCGCCGAAGCCTTCCCGGGTCTGGCTGTCGTTGAGCCGCACACTGATCACCGAATCGTCGGGTTTTTTCCGCAGAATGGCGATTTCCGGATAGCCATTGCCATTCTGATCGGCGATGAGGGTTTGATCCAGGTGATCCCAGTTGGAGCCGAGCCAGAAATTTTGTACGGCGGTGCCACCCGGATTGAGGGTGTCCTTTATCTCCAGCTTGTCTGATTTGGTGGGATCGCCATGATTGGCCAGAATGCCAAGCGCTTGCACTCCATTGCCATCCAGGTCAGGAAACACCTGAAGTCCAGAGACTGAATACAGTCGGTTATGGGAAATGGTGTTGAGCAAGTCAGCACTTATGGCATCCATGATACGGGTGGATTGCCCGGCCAGAATCGCAAGCTCCGAGACGCCATTGCCATTCTGGTCATCCAGTAGCGCGAGTTCCCGGGCAGCGTCCAATTCATGGGCACTCAGGCTTTCACCGGTAACCGTATCCATCACCTGGGCGGCATGGGTGCTCAGGCCCACCAATTCAACCGTGCTATTGCCATTGGCATCCGGTATGAGCAGGGCATCCGTCAGGCCGCCACCGGCAAAGGTGAATTCGGAAATCAGGGAACCGTTCGTATCCCGAATGCGCACTTCACCCTGATCATTGATCATGGCGATGTCCATACTGCCATTGGCATTGATATCGCCCGTGCAGCGTACCAGTGGCGTACCAATGCGTGAGGGTGGCACATAGCCATTGGTGTGCATGATGCCTTCCAGGCGCCAGTTGGCTTCATTGCCGTCGTAGGATGTTCCGGTTTGAATGGTGCTCACAAAACGGATCACCACCCCATAGTCACCATTGCCCCGATCGGTGATATCCACATGATAGCCCTGGGGGTTTGAGAGAGCCGTAAAGTCATTGATGGCTGTCCCCCCGCAGGTGTCGCCAAAGGCGCCCGCAGGTTCACCGGTGCAATTGCGTAAATGGTCTGGCGACATGGGAAAGGTCAGGTTTCCCTGGTAGATACCGCCCCAGTCCAGGGCGGTGAATTGCAGTGCTTGCCCATTCCCGGACGCTGCGAGGGCTTCATCAATGGTGGCGGATAGATTGCCGAAGATGAAGGGCTGAAAATCACCGGCGCCACCAAAGTTGAACCCGGTGGTAAACACATTTACGCCAATGGGGCCTGCATCAAAGGCGATATCCGCGCAGGGGGAGCCAACACAGGATTCATTGCCGGCACCAAAGGTATTGGCGCTATTGCCGCTGGGTGCAGCTACAAAGTTAAAATCGCTTCTCAAGCCATCCGCGTCAAAATCGGTAAGGGTCCAGCCGGTTACTACGGCGGCGTGGGAAGTGTGGGCGCCAAGGCTGACGCAAAGCCCCATGGCACTGGCCAGGAGTGTTGTACGTGTGTTCATGTGTGAAGTCCCCGAGTTTAAATTTATAGTTGCTTAAGCATCGCCTTGCCTTTATGTGTATTGGCGATGAGGTGTGACGCAGGTTTCTACATTATTTTGTATTCAACCTTCATGCCATTGTATCAGAACATTACATTCCTTTATAGATTCAAGGTGCCGGCGTTTTTCATGAGTATTTACATTGCCTGGAGTTGTGTAATGGCAATCCGGGGGGGCTTGCGCTGGAATCATCTACGCATACGCAGTAGACTCAAAGCGGTAGTATTAAAAGTACATAACAATGAAACGCTTTACAAGGAGAGTGAACGTGAATATCAAACCAATAATCTTACTGGTGTTTTCCGGCTATGCATTAAGTCTGTCCGGGTTTGGTCATGCGGGTATGAAGCGTGGCGGTGAAGGTAGTCCAGAGCCTTGTCCTCCACAGGTCATTGCGGATATGGATAGTCAATTCGGTGTGGGTACCAGCGAGCTTACCACCTGTATTCAGGAAAAAAATGATCTCAAAATCGTTTTTGCCTGGAATCTGGCTACGATCAACAGCCGCACGGGTCTGGGGCAGCAGGTGCAGGTTACGCGCAACACGGTCAATAACTATGAAAACCTGTATTCCATGCAAATCAATAGCAACTTTGAAATGATTGCCGTTGGTTATGCCGGGGGAGGGCGTTGGCTGTTAACGGATGAAGCCTTCAATCGGAGTTACCAGGTAAGCAGTGGAAACCCCAGTGCATCGCTGGTGGAATCATTGATTTCCCGGGGCGTGGAAGTGTACATGTGCCAAAACACCATGAGGGGCAATGGATGGCAAACGTCCGATTTGCTGCCGGGGGTGAAAATGGTGCCGGCCGGCGTGGTGGGCATCATTGATTATCAGCATCTGGGGTATAAATATATCAACCCGTAAATTCACTTATTGTGCTTGTTTGTAACCCCAATGCCTTGCTCAAGGTAAGGCATTGGGGTTGGCACTTCAGGTGATTCCGGGAACCTTGCCGCCAACTCACAGAGATTGCTGTGCCTGCCGCATAGAACCCCTTCAGGTTGCCCCTGGATCCCTACGGGAGCCCCTAGATCCCTACGGGAGCCCCTAGATCCCTACGGGATCATTAGGGATTCCTCAACCGTACTCCGCACGGTTCAAGTCACATTAGG
>CBDUNQ010000107.1:0-6874 GCA_965368625.1 uncultured Gammaproteobacteria bacterium | reverse complement strand
ACCTATCGCAGCAGTTTTACCCAGGAAATTCAGAGAGGTGGCATCGATGGTCTGATTGCGCTGTTGGAAAATCGCAACCGGGATCCAGAAAGCGACCCTCTTGCCGGGATCACTCCCCCCAAAGGGGAGTGAAAAAACCTTTCCATACCGCCCACAACGCCGCGCTCCGGTCTACGCTTACTAGCAGCAACAAGCTTTTCCCCTGACCGCCAAGGAGCGCGCCATGAAAACCACTGCCACCACCCCAAGCAAACCGAAAGCCAAGGCAAAACCGAGGGTTAGCACCTCCACCCGGACTGCCGGCCGAAAGAAAGCCAATACCGGCACCACCCCGGAACGGCTGCGCGCCATGATCGCCGAAGAAGCCTATCTACGCGCCGAGCGCCGCGGCTTTCAAAATGGCAACCCGGTACAGGACTGGTTGGATGCCGAACAGGAAATCACCCATCGGCTGACACTCGGGTCCGGTACACACTCAAAGAGCTGACAGCGCGTAACGAAACCTCTGAATGGTAACCCAGCGCACAGAATCCGGGGCGGTTTCCCGCTACAGTAGCGGGAATTCTGCCACCTTGGGGCTAACCGCCATGATGTGCCAAACATTACGCGCCAGCCTGTTGACTGACCACCGGCCTTTTGAGGTGATTCCCCACCACCCCACCACTACCCTGCTGGAAGCCGCTGAAGATACAGGGATACCACTCAGTCAGCTCGCCCGCGCCGTCATTCTCGCCGACCCGCATGGCTTGGTAATGGCCATTCTACCTGCGGACCACCTGCTGAATTTCCAGGCACTGCGGGAACTCCTCGGACGTCGCCTGCGGCCTGCCACCCTTCAGGAAATCGGTACACGCTTTGCCGATTGTGAACCCGGCTCCATTCCACCACTGGCGGCCCCCTACGGGCTGGAAGCCGTGGTAGATGAACGCCTCAGCGACCTGGATCGCGTCTATATTGAACCCGGCCAGCATGATGCCCTGGTGTGCCTGCAAGGCGTCGACTTTCAACAGCTGCACGCCACTTCCTGCTGGGCCCGCTTTGCCCGCCCCGTTGCGGCACTGGCCCAGCACCGCGAATTCGACTTTGTGTTACCACAGGGCATAGCCGTTGAACAGATACAGGCCCTCTGTCCGGCGGAAGACATCCGGCGACAAATACAGCGCATGGAACAATTGCCGGCAATGCCGGAGATGGCCCATGAATTGCTGATCCTGCGTAACCGCGATAGCGCCACCATCCGCGACCTGGGAAACATCCTTGACAGGGATCCTAGTCTCACCGCCCAGATCATCGGCTATGCGCATTCCTCTTACTTCGGCTACCGGGGACCACTGGATACCATTGAACAAGCCATTGCACGGGTGCTGGGTTTTGACACGGCCATCAACATGGCGCTGGGTATTGCCGCCGGCAAATCCTTCCAGACCCCAAGAGATGGGCCACTGGGCCTTTATGCCTTCTGGCGCCATGCCATCTATTCTGCTGCCCTGTGCCAGGCGCTGGCAGCACTTCTGCCGCGCACGCTGGGTATACGCAGGGGTACGGCATACCTCGCAGGACTGCTGCATAACCTGGGCTTTCTGCTACTGGGGCATCGTTTTAAACCGGAATTCTTTCTGCTCAATAAAACCGTGGAGCTCAATCCTGACATCCCCGTTACACTGATTGAAAAGCGACTGCTGGGCATCGACCACTGCGAGATGGGTGCGGTACTGCTGGCTTCCTGGGGCTTACCCGAAGAAATCATCATTGCGGCACAGGCCCACCATAACGAGCAATACAGCGGCCGCCATGCCCACTATGCCCACCTGGTACTCCTGGCGGACCAGTTGCTGCGCAGTTATGACATGGGCGATGGCGCCCTTGAAGACCCTCCCACGGGCATCCTGAACACCCTGGGGCTTTCCCTGGATGACGTGCTGCGGCTTACCCAGCATGTGGTTGAGGATGTGGAACGTCTTAATGGCATGGCACAGCAATTAACGGGATAAGCCATGAGCACAATAAATTTTTTCACAGACCCATGATTTCAAGGCAATTAACCGGTTAAGCCCGGCGGGCCGGGGGGGTGGCATCTGGACCCGATACCCGGTTTCAGGTTACTCTTTATGGCAAGAAGTACCGGGGTGTCACAGGCTCCCCACTTGCTGTAGCGTAACAATAACAATTCAGGGATGCGGCATGAACACTTATCCCCTCACCATCCAGCGACCCTTGCTGATGGTTCGAGATCAGATACAGGCGTGTCTGCAGGAAGCCTCGCAGACACTGGAACAATACCACCAGGACCAGAGCCAGGAGCAGCTGCTCGCCCATTGTTCAGACCTTTTTGACCAGGTCTCCGGCTGCCTCACCATGCTGGAACTACATGGTGCCACCTCACTGACCCTGGAAATGCGCTCACTGGCCCAGGCCATAGCGGATCCACAGCGTATCAAACATGACCGCTGCTGCGAATTTCTGGTTTCCGCCACTCTCTTTTTACCGCGTTACCTGGACTATGTATCCAGCCAGGGGCACGAAACACCCGCTTTGCTGTTACCCACCATCAACCTGCTGCGGTTTGTGCGCCGCGAAGGATTGATCCCCGAACACCGTTTCATTGCCCACGAGCTGCCCATCACCCCGATACAGCGACCTGCTGAAATCGTGCCTGCCGATGAAGGCCTGATGCCACGCATACGGCGTCTGCGCCATATGTATCAAATGGGCTTGCTGGGCCTCATGTGGAATCGCTCGCTGGTGGTGCATTTGCGTTTCATGGCGCATGCCATTGAACAGCTGAAACAGCTTTGCGGCGTGCAGCCCTTCAATGAATTCTGGGATCTCACCCTGGGTATTCTGGAGGGTCTGCAGGAAGGCGGCCTGCATCTGGACAACTCCATCAAACATATTTTTGGTGCCATTGACCGCCAGATCAAAGTGCTGGTGGATGAAGGCCCGGAGTTACTCGCAAATCCCATGCCCGCTGAATTACGCACCCATCTTCTTTACTACATTGCCAAAACCAAACCGGCCGGTGAACGGGTACAGGCGCTGCAGGACCATTACCAGCTACGCGGCTGTATCCCTGATGACCACTACCTGGAAGAAGAACGGCGCAAACTTCAGGCCCCAGACCGCGCTGCGATGCAGACCGTGGCACTGCAATTACTCGAAGACCTGTCCACCATCAAAGAACAGATTCTCGCCTTTGATCACCCTCAGGATATCCCGGAAGACCAAACCCGCAAGATGACGCAAGCCCTGGATCAAATGGCCCTCACCCTGGAATTACTGAATCTAACCACGGCCATGCAAAACACCCGCTTGCTTGCCAGGGAAATCCTCATGCCGGGAAACCTGGGCACGCTACAGGGCGGCCCCATACATCATTATGCCGATCTATTGATCAACATAGAAAACACCTTGCAGGAATTTGCACAGGGCACACCCTCTGATCAATTGAATGCCGGCAGCCAAAATGAATTCACCCAGGGCGAGCATCAGGCCCTGGAAGAAGCGCGTGCCGCAATAGCCAAAATCAAGCAATCCCTGGATACCTATCTTGACCCCTATGCCGCAGAGCACGGCCAGGCCAAATTATTGGAGACTGCCACCCCCCTGCTAAAACAGGTAAGTGGTGCACTGCAGATTCTGCAGCTTGAGGAACTGGCGCAAACCCTGCATGCCCTGCGACGTTACCTGGGCCAGATGTCAGCGCTTAACCACCTGCCTGCTCCACAGGAATTTGAAGCCCTGGCGGATGCCTTTGTGGGCATCGAGTGGTTCCTGGAAGACTACGAAAGCCACCGGGACAAAGGGGAAGGCGTACTGCAAATCACCCGAAAAAGCGTGGAAATTCTGCAACAGGCCACCAAGCCACGCGCTGTGACACTGCATTAAGCGGCGACTGGAATAAAACATCAAGCCACTGCGTGCGTGGGCACCGCTCACCACCCATGCGATCTCTACGTGAATTTTCCTTGGGATATCCCACCATTTGCTGCAATTCCATGCCATGCACCCAGCCTGGCTCGATACCCAGCCTTGCGCTCCCCGGGTCAGGCCCTAAGCATTTCCCCGTAGGGGCCGATAGCCCGCAGTAGTGAACCAACGGACACAGGCCAACCCACAGGAAGTAGTTCCATGAAACTGGAAAAGGTGGTTTTCTCTTTCTTTATTATCCTGGCCATGACCCTGAATTTCGGATTTGTGCTGGGCAGCATATCCACTGCAGAGCACCATAGCGTGAACATGCTGTTTGCGGTGATTGTGGTAAGCCTCATTGCCACTGTGCTCAAGTTCGGCGATCGCTCCCAGGTGGGTGCAATAATGCTTGCCACCAGCCTGGTGGCTGACCTGCAACTGATCGTCGCGGCCACGCTGTGGGCAATGGCAGTCCATATCAGCCCCGAAGGATTGACCCCGGCCAGCATGGCCAATGTGGTTTCACTCAGCGCCGGCGCCCTGTTGGCCCATGTGATCGGGGTATTGCTGCTGGTCATAGAAGCCAGCCTGCTACGCCGCTAGTGCAGCCCGGCAGCACAGCGTATGGATAAGGTCACCTCTCTGATCCTGCGCCAGATGCGGCGCCCCCTGATCGCCCTGATTCTGGCCTATGCCATCTCCATCCTTGGCCTGGTACTGATCCCCGGCACCGATGACCAGGGAAACCCCTGGCACATGAGCTTTTTTCATGCTTTCTATTTTATCACCTACACCGCGACCACCATCGGCTTCGGCGAAATCCCCTACCCGTTAAATGAAGCGCAACGCTTCTGGGCATTGGCCTGCATCTATCTCAGTGTGGTTGCCTGGCTCTATGCCATCGGAAAAATTCTTTCCCTGATCCAGGATCCGGCATTTCGCAAGGCCAATACCGAAATGCGTTTCATACGGGAAGTCCGCCGCATCAATGAGCCTTTCTATCTGGTATGCGGTTACGGCGATACCGGCACTTCTCTGTTGCGCGCTTTTTCGGAACGCAACATCCGCGCCGTAGTCATCGATAACAATGAAAACCGCATCAATCAACTATTGCTGAAAGACTACAGTTCGTCGGTGCCCGGCATCTGTACAGATGCCACCTTACCGCAAAGCCTGGTGAATGCCGGCCTGCAACATAAAAAATGCGCCGGCGTATTGGCCCTTACCAGTTCCGATCCCTTCAATCTTAAAATCGCCATCACCAGCAAATTACTCAGCTCGCATCTTCCGGTAGTGTGCCGCGCCGACACTCACGACGTGAATAAAAATATGGCTTCTTTCGGCACCGACTTCATTGTCGACCCCTTTGATACCTTTGCGGACAGCCTGGAAATGGCTCTCTATTCACCTTCCATTTATTTACTCTATGACTGGCTCACGGGAGTGCCCAATACCCTGGCGGAGGAACCCCTTTATCCTCCCAAGGGTGTGTGGATCATTTGCGGCTTTGGTCGCTTTGGCAAGGCTATTTATCAGCGCCTGACCCGCTATGGCATCACCGTACGCATCATTGAACAACTTCCCGAGCGGGCTCAATGCCCCGATGGATGTGTTGTCGTACAGGGCAGGGGAACAGAGGCGGAAACCCTGATGCAGGCGGGACTCGAAGATGCAGTGGCCATTGTCGCCGGCACCGATGACGATTCCAACAATCTTTCGATCCTGATGACCGCGCTGGAAATCAACCCGGACCTTTTTCTGGTAGCCCGGCAAAACCTGAGTGCCAATCACGCGCTGTTTCAGGCCGTGCACGCAGACATGGTCATGCAACCCGCCGAAGTCATTTCCCGCAAGGTGCGCATCCTCCTTGCCACACCGCTGGTGGCGGATCTACTGGATGAGGTAAGCAACCAATACAGCAGTTGGGCAAATGTATTGATCAGTCGGATCGCGGCGGTCATGGGGGATATTCTGCCCCATCTATGGGACATAAAAATCAATAGCCAACAGGCCAAAGGGGTTTTTGAGGCACTGCGCCTGGGACGCAAAGTCTGTATCGGCCATTTGCTCACAGACCCACGTCGTTCTGATCATGAACTGGCCTGCATCCCACTGTTACTGGTACGCAATAAACGCCGCCTGCTGACACCGGATAACGATCTGGAACTACAGGAAAATGATCAGATTCTTTTTTGCGGCACCCCAACCATTGCCTCCAGCATGACCCAGACCCTGTTGAACCTGGAATCGGTCAACTATGTGATGAATGGCGAGACCGGTCCCGATGGGTATCTCTGGCGCTGGTTTTATTGGCACATCAAAAAACACGAACGCCGCAGCCTGCCCAGGGCTTCGTCATAAGCCTGTATTCCCGGGCCTGTTCACGCCGGGTAACTCTTCAGGAGAGCTTTTCGGGTTTAATAAAGGACAGTGGCTGTTCCGGCACATATTCCCGATCGAACACCAGATCCAGGGAAGTGTGCCCCTCCTTCACCTCGGCACGCACCTGCTTCAATTCGGGGATGCGCACCGCCAGATAGCTGCAGGTGGCGGCAGCCATGGATTCATTTTCCCCCTGCACCGCTTGCAGCAGCTGCAGCGCCACAAAACGGGCACGCTGCAGGCCATCCGGCATGGCGATGTACTGGCCATCCAGTTGAATGCCCTGATCCATCTGCTTATCCATGCGCGTGAGATATTGAAGTAAATCCTGTGACAGGTCTTTACTACGATCGTATTCCAATTGTGATGCGCCATTGAGCACCACCGTCAATCGTTGACTCATGGGTTGCTACCGGATTCAGGAAGTTTTTTTACCCCCGCCCAGGCAGGGTGGGGAAAGTGGTGCATTGCCGTTTTTTTCTTCCCAGTCGGCACGGGTATAGGTATGCAGTGCCAGCGCATGTATCTGGTGCTGTAATTCATGGGCCAGTATTTCATTGATCATGCGATGGCGTGCCACCAG
>CBDUNQ010000106.1:0-6956 GCA_965368625.1 uncultured Gammaproteobacteria bacterium | reverse complement strand
ATCAATTGAGCGCGCATGTTATTTGCAAATCACGCTGAAGGCGTGCTGCATCAATCCCGTGCCCGGGTCATTCGTCTGCAAAAAGCCGCTGCCCCGGGGTAGCGGCGGCTTCCGTTACCAGCCCACCCTTTTGCAAAGTGCTAAGGAGCGGGATCAGCCATCTCTTCATGTCTTCGCCGGGGCGTTTCCCGGTTACCCACTTGATTGCGGAAATCATGTGGTAAACAATGTTTCCATAAATGGGTAATCAGGAATAGGCTGTATCCCCGCTATGCCTCTTCCAGCTGGTTTTCTGGAAAGCCCGGTACATTCGGGGCTACACTGAATACAGTATGCAAACCACTGAGCTATCAGGCGATCTCGCCAGCCCTGCCCTGCAGGATCCCATCCGCCCGGATCTCGACGCTTGGCTGGCGGAGGTGGGGGCGGGGCGCCCACCCGTAGAGCAGGCCCTTTTGGCACAGGCATGCCGGCGAGCCGAGCTTGCCCACCAGGGGCAGGTCCGTGCCTCCGGTGAAGCCTATATTGCCCACACCCTGGAAGTGGCCAAGATCGTAAATGCCCTGCAGATGGACTGTGAAGCCGTGATGGCGGCCGTGCTCCATGATACGGTGGAAGATACCGGGGTAAGCCTGGATGACCTGCGGCAGGAGTTCGGCCCCACTGTTGCGCAACTGGTGGATGGGGTCACAAAAATGGGTCGTATCGGTGAATTCACCGGTGCACACAAGGATAACCCCCAGGCGGAAAACCTGCGCAAACTCCTGTTGGCCATGGCGGAAGATGTGCGCGTTGTGCTCATCAAGCTGGCAGATCGTCTGCACAATATGCGCACCCTGAAATTTCTCGATGCGCCCAAACAAAAGAAAATCGCACGGGAAACCCTGGAAATATACGCGCCCCTGGCCAATCGCCTGGGCATCTGGCATGTGAAGTGGGAGCTGGAAGACCTTTCCCTGCGCTATCTCGATCCGGAAACCTATCGGGAAATCGCTTCCCTGCTGGAGGTTCGCCGGGTAGATCGTGAAAAGCACATTCAGCAAGTGATCACAGCCTTGCAGGAAGAATTCAGCAAGGTGGGTTTGCAGGCGGAAGTTTCCGGTAGATCCAAACATATCTATAGCATCTGGCGCAAAATGAAGCGCAAGAACGTGGACTTCCATGAAATTTTCGATGTGCAGGCGGTACGGGTACTGGTGGAGAAAACCAGTGATTGTTACAACGCTCTCGGTGTGGTCCATGGTTTGTGGCACCATATTTCCAAGGAATTCGATGATTACATTGCCAATCCGAAGGAAAACAATTATCGATCCCTGCACACTGCGGTAATGGGGCCGGAAGGCAGGCCCATTGAAGTGCAGATCCGCACCCATGAAATGCACAAGCATGCCGAGTTGGGGATTGCCGCCCATTGGCGCTACAAGGAAGGCTCCAAGCACGACCGTGGTTTTGAGCAAAAGGTAGCCTGGTTGCGCCAGTTACTGGAATGGAAGGATGAAGAGCCATCGGCCAGTGATTTCGTCGATCGCTTTAAATCGGAGTCCTTTGAAGAGCGTGTGTATGTGCTCACACCTCAGGGTAAGGTGGTGGACCTGGCCCTGGGGGCCACGGCCCTGGATTTCGCCTATCACATCCATACCGACGTCGGGCATCGCTGCCGTGGTGTAAAGGTCAATGGCCGCATCGTGCCCCTCAATTATGAATTACACAGTGGCGAACAGGTGGAAGTATTGACCACCCGTCACGGCATGCCCAGTCGTGACTGGCTGAACACCCATTTGGGCTATTTGCGCACTTCGCGGGCACGCGCCAAGGTGCGTCACTGGTTCAAGGAGCAAGACCGGGAGAAAAACATCCATGCAGGACGCCAGACCCTGGAACGGGAGTTGCGGCGTATCGGCATGGCCCATATCAGCTACGAAAAACTGGCGCACCGACTGCACTATCCAGGCCTGGAAGATCTGCTGGCCGCCCTGGGGAGTGGTGAACTCAATGCGGCACAGATTACCAATGCGGCCAGCTCCCTGCTGGAGCCGGCGGAAATTCCTGCCCTGTTGCCTCCGTTGCGGTCCAACCGTCAGAGTAATGATCGCAGCAAATTTCGCATTCAGGGCGTGGGGAATCTATTGACGCAGACGGCACGCTGTTGCAAGCCGGTTCCGGAAGACCGCATTGTGGGTTACATCACGCGCGGGCGCGGGGTTACGGTACACCGGCAGGATTGTGCCAATATTTTGCGCCTGCGCCGTGAAGATGCCACCCGCCTCATCGAAGTGGAGTGGGGTGAGGTACCGGATCAGGTGTACTCGGTGGATGTGCACATTCTCGCCTATGACCGTTCCGGGTTGCTGCGCGATGTCACTTCGCTGCTGGCCAATGAGAAAATCAATGTAAACGGGGTAAACACCTATACGGATCGCAATGATCTCATGGCGCGCATGGATTTGCGCCTGGAAGTGGCCGATTTGAACCAGCTCAGCCGGGTGCTTTCCCGCATTGGACAGTTATCCAATGTGGTGGAAGTCTACCGAAAGAGATAAAATATAAATAAAACAATGTCTTATAAATCATCCGCCGGTAAAATCCAGATTAAGCTTTTGTTACCCGGGCCGATAAGTTCCGGTAGCATCGGTAAGTAAATTGGGGAATACCATGGACGTAGTGTCCGAGACAAAGCCTCACAGACCCGCAATTTCCAATGAAAGCCAGCGGGTACTGGTGGTGGATGACAATAACCTGAATCGTGATCTGTTACGCATTCGCCTGGAACGCGAGCAATGCGAAGTGCTGGAAGCCGAGAATGGGGAGCTGGCACTGGCCATGCTTGCGGAACATTCCGTGGACCTCATTATTCTCGATGTGGTGATGCCGGTGATGGATGGCATGGAAACCCTCAAGGCCCTCAAGGCCAATGAGGCCTACAAGCATATACCGGTGATCATGGTGAGTGCGGTAGGCGAGACGGAAACCGTGGCCCAGTGCCTCACCGAGGGCGCTGACGATTTTCTCACCAAGCCCTTCAATCCCGCCTTTCTGAAGGTGCGCATGCGTGCCTGTTTTGAGCAGAAACGACTTCATGACCTGGAAGCGCAACAGCAGTCAGCGCAAACCAACCCAGCGGCCGAAGAGGTGGTGGTTCCAGTGGTGCAGGAAGGTGCCGCTGGAAGCACAGCAGAAGCGCTGGTGATGATGCTGGCAAAGCTTATCGAGTCCCGGGGGGTGGATAAGGGTTCACGGCTGGATCGCATTCGGGAATACTCACGGGTAATGGCGGAGCACTTGCGTACCCAGGCGGAATTTGCCGATATCATCGATGATGCCTTTTTGCAGGCATTGAATTTTGCCGCCCCCTTGCACGATATCGGCAAGATCTCCATATCCGATGCCATTATCAACAAGCCGGGCCGTCTGGATGATCATGAGCGGGCCGTGATGCAGCAGCATACGCAGGTGGGAGCCGAGGCCCTGCGTGCGCTGCAGGAAACATGCCCGGGTTGTGTCGGCCTGCAGATGGCGGCGGATATTGCCCTGTGCCATCATGAGCGCTGGGATGGTAACGGGTATCCGCGGAAATTATCGGGGGATGCCATTCCTTTGGCTGCGAGAATTCTCACGCTCGGTGATGTGTACGATGCCCTTACTTCACGTCGGACCCATCGCGATGCCAGTGGTCATGAAGAAGCCAAGGCCATTTTGCTGGAAGAAAGGGATAAGCAGTTTGACCCGGCCATAGTGGATGCGTTTATGGCCACGGAAAATGAATTTATGATGATTCGTGTGCGTTATCTGGACCCACGCAAAGCACGGGAAGAATAGTGGATAAATGCATACAAGGCTGTAACAATGGACCGGGTGCTGGAAAATGACTGAACGCAGTTTTCGTTTTATTCTCGGGGCGGCACTGCTGCTGCTGCTGTTCTTTCGATTTGACATGGGTGTGTATATTTATATCGGCGTACTCCTGTTTGAGGGAATCACCAATTGGCGGGTGCCTATTGTGGTTTCCAAGTTGCGCTATGGTGCGGACTACTCACCCTCCATGCCTGTGAGTGAAGAATGCAGTGCCATTCCCTTTGATGCCGAAAGGGTGCTACGGATTGTGGTGGCAGGGCTGTTGATATTGACCTTTGTATTATTCAAGGAACAGGTATGGTTCTTTCCCTGGTTTATCGGCTTCATGCTGTTTATGGCGGGAATGACCAATATCTGCCCCATGGTGATGTTTTTCCGCTGGTTGGGGTTCCGCTAGATGCAGGGTGACAAGAGACAGGTGATTGTCTCTGATGACTGGACACGCAATTGGCAAGCCAGTATCGCGGTTAAGATTACGGCCATTGTAATCTGGGTGATTATCATCCTGGTCTTCCTGCTCTCCATCTTTTTACTCAAAGATCTTGAAAAGGAGATTCAAGCGGACTTTGAGATGAAAGCGGATCAGATTGCCTATCAGATTGCCATGCTTTGGCAGTCATCGGAATCCCTCAGCGATGAAGAGCTGGGCGAAGAATTACGCTTGCGCCATGAAGGTTTGGGATTCACCGGGTTTATCATGACGGCGGGTGACCAGCGACTGCAGGTAGGCAAGGCCAATGATCATGTGCATTCGGTGCTGCGTCGAATACCCATGACCCGGGATGATGGCATTGCGGTTAATGTACGCGCCTACCACCCGGACCCGGACGAGTTGGCCCGGCTGCAACGTAATCAACTTACTATCGGGTTGTTCTTTATACTGTTGGTGTTTGGTATTTTTATCACCTGGGCCACGCGCACCATACTGCATCAGCCCCTGCATCTGCTGGTCAGTTCCATCAAGGCGATTTCCGAGGGAGATCAATCGGTACGTTTCGATATCAGCCGGCAGGATGAATTTGGCACCCTGGCACGGTTTTTCAATGAAATGCTGGATCAATTGCTGCAACAAAAGGAAGTATTGCAGCAGGCGCTGGAAGATGCGGAAACGGCGAGTAAATCGAAAAGCGCATTTCTCGCCAACATGAGTCATGAATTGCGTACCCCGCTCAATGCCATTATCGGCTACAGTGAAATGCTTCAGGAAGAAGCTGCAGAGCATGGTGATAATAAAAGCATTCAGGATCTGGAGCGTATTCACGCTGCCGGACGCCATCTGCTTTCCCTGATCAATGGCATACTGGATCTATCCAAAATCGAAGCCGGGAAAATGGAGCTTTCCCTGGACAGCTTTGAAATAGGCGTATTGATCAGGGATGTGGTTTCCACCATACAGCCCATTATGGATAACCATGAAAACAGGCTGGTAGTACATTGCGAGCAGGCCCTGTTCAATCTGTTGAGTAATGCAGCAAAATTCACCGAACGTGGCACGGTGATTCTTTCCGTTGACAGAATCATTGAACATGAATCGGAATGGGTGCGTTTTGTGGTGGAAGATACCGGTATTGGTATCGCGGAAGATAAAATGGAGCGGCTGTTCAAGGAATTCAGCCAAGTGGATTCCTCCACATCCCGAAAATATGGCGGTACCGGGCTGGGTCTGGCCATTACCCGGCGCTACTGTGAAATGATGGGAGGGGAAATACGGGCGCAAAGCACGGTAGACAAGGGCTCGATCTTCACCATCACGCTTCCGGCGAGCAGTTCGCAATTCGTGGATGTACCCGATATTGTGCAAATTTCCAAAAAAGAACCGTATGATGTGCCACCGGGAATGGAGCAACCCCTGCAGGAAATTATTCCCAGAAAGAATGGTTACCGAATCCTGGTCATCGATGATGACGTCAGTGTAAGAGAAATGCTCAGCCGTTATCTCGGGCGCGAGGGTTTTCTGGTGTTTGAAGCGGCTTCGGGGGAAGAGGGTATCTCCATTGCGCGGGAACTGATTCCCGATGTCATTACACTGGATATCCATTTGCCCGGATTGGATGGCCAGAAAATTCTGGAAATCATCAAGGCGGACCCGTTGCTGAAATCCATTCCGGTGATCATGATCAGTATGGAAGATGCCAGTGCCCAGTGGAGTGATTCAGGAGCGGAAACCTTCCTTTCCAAGCCCATCGATCGCGCCCGCCTGAACCGGGTGGTTCGGCAATGCATCCGTAAAAACAGTAATGCTCCGGTATTGATCGTGGATGATAATGGCGGTACTCGGGAATTGATCGTGCAATTGATGGACGATAGCGGCATTCCCACGGTGGAAGCGGAAGACGGAGAAATCGCGTTGCAACGAATGAGAGAATTTTCTCCTTCTCTGGTATTATTGGATCTGGTGATGCCAAAGATGAATGGGTTTGAATTTCTCGAAAAGGTGAAGCAGGATCCTGCACTGGCCGGTATTCCGGTGGTGGTGATGACAGCACTGGATCTTTCCACAGAAGATCGCAAGCGCCTGGGTGTTTGCGCCAATATGGTGCTGGAAAAGGGGCAGGACTTCCGCCAGAAATTACTGCAACTGGTGTTAGTGGAATTGAAGAAAGCAGGATAAAAGGGGATATTCTTGGTCCGCATTCTGGTGGTAGAAGACAATGAAATGAATCGGGACATGCTATGCCGGCGTCTCGAGCGGAAGGGTTTTGAAGTGGTATCCGCGGTGGATGGCAAGGAAGGGGTCGCCATGGCGGAATCCCACTCCCCGGATCTGATCCTGCTGGATATCGGTTTACCGGTGATGGATGGCTGGGAAGCCATTAAATTACTCAAGAAAAAAACAGCGACGCAGGGCATTCCCGTGCTGGCCCTGACAGCGCACGCCATGATCGGTGACCGGGAGCGGGTACTGGCGGCCGGCTTTGACGGCTATGACACCAAACCGGTGGAATTTGAACGCCTGCTCTCCAAAATGGACTCCCTGTTGAAAAGTGGTGAGCCATCCTGAAAGGTGTCCAGTAGCACGTCATTGCGAACGAAGTGAAGCAATCTCCTGCATCCGGCACCTGCCTTCCCGGTTCCGTGAGAATGACTGCCAACCCAGGGAGATT
>CBDUNQ010000105.1:0-6964 GCA_965368625.1 uncultured Gammaproteobacteria bacterium | reverse complement strand
ATATCCGCCGTCTTCCATGAAGGCCAGGTACTGGGCATTGCTGAGTGGTCGGCGGGCAATGCGAAATTCGCCCAGTTCGGCCTGTTGTTGCGGCAATTCATTATCGAAGGCATCGGGCGCCTTGCCGCCAATGCGGTAATGGCCAGCGGGTACATATTCCGTATTTTGTTCATCCGGCACTTCGGCGTGCAGCGCTGTGTGCGGGTGGTAGTCGTGGTGGTCCCGGTGGAGTTGGCGCTGGGTCAGCGCCATCAGCATGGTTTCATAGTGCTGGGCATGATGTTGAATGAGAAAGCGTACCAGATATTCTTCCCGCATCAGCGGGTGTTCGCTCCACGGTAAGGCCGGCCCGGCGAGCCAGTCCTGATTGTATACCTGCAGACCCTGTGCCCATCGAAGCAGGGTATCTTTATCGGGTATCAACTGGCCTCGTTGGGGTTTCGGTGTATGAGGTGGCACATACAGGGTTTGCAGTGGTCGAGTAACGCTGTCATCACCACGCACCACTTCGTGCAACCAATAACACTCCACATAGGTGCAGTGTCCCAGATGCCAGCCCAGGGCGCTGAGGTCCGGATGCATCTGGCGGCGCAGTGTTTCTTCATCTAGGTCTTCCAGCAGTGCCAACAGCAGATGCTGAATACGTGCCAGTTCCCGCAGGGTGGGTTCGGAAACCATTACAGGGCAATCAATTCCGGTGGCTCATTGGGGTCCAGGATCAGCAATTGATGTTCCGGCACGGGATGCCAGAATTCCGCTTCGGTGAGGCGCTCCGAGGCAATGAGCTGGGCATCGGGAAATTGATCGTCATCGGTGGTGTAGTACAGGCTCGGGCAGGGGTGATTGAGTGCATGACGCAAGGCATACAGGCGCTCCCCATCACTGACCAGCAGATTCAACAGGGTTTCGGCATCGTCAAGCCAGCGCTCCATGCGCGCACACAGCTGGAGAATGGCATGCTCCATGGTGAGTTCCCTGTCCTGTTGCAGGGATTGACGCAGCAGGGCAAACAGGTATTCAGAATCCGTGGTGCCCTGAATCCCCGCACGAAACGCGGGTTCCAGCTCCCGCTCGAACCGTGGCCGGTATTGGGCATGAAAACCCTTGATGTAGCCATTGTGCAGCAACATCAGTTCTTCGTCGTAATAGGGTTGGGTATTGGCATGACTGATGGGGTTGCCCACCGTGGCGCTGCGCACCATGGCAAGATAGAGGCCATGGTGCAGGCTGCGTGCCAGGTGACTCAAATTGGCGTCATTCCAGATGGGCAGGATATTGCGATAGACCGCCGGTTTGCTATCGGCCGCATACCAGCCCACTCCGAAACCATCGGCATTCATGGTGGCATAACGCAGCTCTTTGGGCGCCCAGGATTGCACCATCAGGCTGTGTGGCGGATCCAGCAAGAAGCGGCTCAGCGGGATCGCGGTTCCCAGATAGGCGGCAAGGCGGCACATGATGGCGTATTTCCCCTGAAAATGATCAGTTGTATCGTCTGAGGGCGATGGTAGCCTATGGGGCCTGCGGGTCCAACCACTCTGGATCCAGTGGGGGTGGACCCCTGCTGCATTGGCTGCGCTTGGCGCGGCCAATGTACCTGCTGTCATGGAATGAGGAGCCTGTTATGAGCCTGTGTACCCCGGATGAGTCTCGACTGTTGATGCACTCCATACCGCCGGCACGGCCAGTGCCGGATCTGCTGGAAGACGTTTCCCGGGGATTATTGCATCCACCCCGGTGCCTGCCACCCAAGTATTTCTACGATGACCTGGGCTCGCAGTTATTCGATGCCATCTGCGATACGCCGGAATACTACGTAACCCGCACCGAAAACGCCTTGTTGCAGGCCCATGCCGCGGACGTCATTGCCCGGGTGCGCCCTACGCACCTGATTGAATTCGGCAGTGGTACCGCGCGTAAGACGCGTCATCTGTTCGATCAATGCGCGCAGGCCGGGCAACCGGCCGCGTACTGGCCCTTTGATGTCTGTGCCGCCATGTTGCAGCAAAGTGGTGAGCATCTACTGCAGGAATACGACTGGTTGCAGGTGAATGCCCTGGTGGGCGATTACTGTGCCGGCCTTCACCATCTGCCGCGTCCCCAGGGGCCTTGCCTGTATCTGTTCCTCGGGGGCACGATCGGGAATTTCAGTGCACAGCAGGCCCTGGGTTTTTTACGCGAGGTACGGGCGGGCATGGGGCCCTCGGACCGGCTGTTACTGGGGGCGGACCGGGTCAAGGCTCCGGAGATACTGCATGCGGCCTATAACGATGAAGCAGGCATTACCGCGCGCTTCAATCTCAATGTGCTGGATGTGCTGAACCGGGAAGTGGATGCCGGATTCGATGTGAATGCTTTTCATCATCAAGCCTTGTTCAATCAGGAGGCACAGCAGATTGAAATGTATCTGGTGTCCGAAGTGGAACAGAAGATTCCTCTGGAGAAGCTTCATCGGGAAATTTGTCTGCAAGCCGGTGAGCGGATCCTCACGGAGATCAGCCGCAAGTTTACCGTGCAGGGTTTACAGGCGCTGCTGGCGCAGGCGGGGTTTTCCGTGGAAGAACACTATGAACCGGAAAACCGCTTCTTCTCCCTGGTACTGGCGGCACCCTTTGAGTAGCCCGCAACAAGGGGTGGTGGATCCTGCGCGGCTGTAATCTTTTGGCAATAAATCTGTAAGTTATTATTATTTAACAATAAAAAATCATCAACACCTGCGCTTCAGGAAACTTGCCGCGCGCTTGTCATCTTCCGGTAACATTCCTGTCATTAAATGCCGATTCACCCCAATACGCATGTAGTGACGTGACATGGATACCCGCCATATTTTAATCATCGAAGATGAAGCCGCCATTCGGGAAATGCTGAGTTTCGCTCTGGAACGGGCCGGGTTCCAGTGGTCTGAGGCGGGTACCGCCGAAGAAGGGCAGGCCTGCATTGTGGATCAGGCGCCGGATCTCATTTTACTGGACTGGATGTTGCCAGGCATGAGTGGCATCGAACTGGCCCGTCGTCTGAAAAATGATGAGTTGACCCGTGGCATCCCCATCATCATGCTGACCGCCAAGGGCGAGGAAGCGGACCGCATACGTGGGCTGGAAATCGGGGCCGATGATTATGTGGTCAAACCCTTTTCCCCACGGGAACTGGTGGCGCGCATCCATGCGGTATTGCGCCGTACCCACCCGGATAGCCCAGGCACTGAGGAGCTGGAGGTACAGGGCCTGACCCTGGATCCGGTTGGCCACTGGGTGCAGGCTGCCGGAAAGCCCGTGGATCTGGGCCCAACGGAATTCCGCCTGTTGCACTTCTTCATGACCCATCCGGACCGGGTCTTCAGTCGCGAACAATTGCTGGACCGGGTCTGGGGACGCAATGTCTACGTGGAAGAGCGCACCGTGGATGTGCACATCCGCCGTTTGCGCAAGGCCATGGAAGGCGAAGGACATGATAAACTTGTGCAAACGGTGCGTGGCGCCGGGTATCGTTTCTCCAGCAGAGGATAAGTCGTGGCCAACCCATGGTTGCAGGAATTGTGGCGAATACTGGTCATGTTTGTCCTGCTCCTGGTATTGGGTGTGGTGTTTGGCGCAGTAGCCTGGTTTCTGCTGGCCGGCTTGATGATTTACCTGGGCTGGCATCTCTATAACCTTCACCTCCTGCAGCGCTGGCTCACCGAAGGTAAACGTTTTCATCCACCGGAATCCCGTGGTGTCTGGGATGATGTGTTTGAACGCATCTATCGTCTGCAGCAGCGCAATCGCAAGCGTAAACGTAATCTGGGGCGCATGCTCAAGCGTTTTCAAAAGGCCACGGCCGCCTTGCCCGATGCCACCATTGTGCTCGGGCCCAACCGCGAAATCGAGTGGTGGAATGATAGCGCCCGTACCGTATTGGGACTGCGCTCGCCACGGGATACCGGGCAGCGTATCGATAATCTCATACGTCATCCACGGTTTATCGAATACCTGCGCAAACAGGACTTCGGTCAACCTGTCACGGTTCCTTCCCCACGGAATAATAATACCAGTCTGGCGATTCGCATTGTGGCCTATGGTAATGATCAACAGCTGGTGGTGGCCAGGGATATCACCCGTCTGGAGCGCCTGGAACAGGCGCGCCGCGATTTTGTCGCCAACGCTTCCCACGAATTACGCTCCCCTCTCACAGTGGTGGCCGGCTATCTGGAAACCCTGCTGGAAGAGCAGGGGGAAGATCCGGTCTGGGGTAAATCCCTGCACTCCATGTGTAGTCAGACCCAACGCATGAAAGATATCGTCGATGATTTGCTGTTGCTGTCGCGTCTGGAAACCGCCCAGCCCAATGATGACCGTCACCCGGTGGATGTGCCGGGTTTGCTGGCGCAAGTGGTGGAAGAGGCGCGACGCATCAGTGGCGAACGTGGGCATGAAATCACCAGTGAGGTGGATCCTGCACTGTGGTTGCGGGGCAGTGAAGGCGAATTACGCAGTGCCTTTTCCAACCTGGTGTTCAATGCGGTGCGTTATACTCCCGAGGGTGGCAGGATTCATATCCTCTGGCGCGAAGGGCCGGAGGGGCCGTTTTTTGCCGTGGAGGATTCCGGAATCGGAATCGCCGCCCACCATATTCCCAGGCTTACGGAGCGTTTCTATCGGGTGGATGCCGGGCGTTCACGTAACAGTGGCGGGACGGGACTGGGACTCGCCATTGTCAAACATGTGTTGCTGCGGCATGGGGCTACCCTGAAAATCAGCAGTGTTGCCGGGCATGGCAGTACCTTCCGCTGCAATTTTCATAGTGATCGCAAGGCCTTGCAGCAGCAAACCGCGTAAAGACGCAGTGTCATAATTCCGTAATAATCCCGTCATACCGTTGTAATCGCCACGCGGCACACTGCGCACAGTTCGATCACTCCACAGGGTAGTACTGGAAAGCCCCGGGCCTGTGACAGACGTTAATTATCTATCGAAACGAGGAGTACTCTGGATGAAATCCATTACCCAATTAATCAGTGCCATGACCATGGCGGCTACTCTTGGCATGGGAGTTGCCCAGGCTCAAGTGGATGCTGAAATCCCCGCATATACCCGTTCCAGTGGTGTTTCCGGAAATCTTTCCAGCGTTGGCTCCGACACCCTGGCAAATCTGATGACCCTTTGGGCCGAGGATTTCAAGCGGGAATACCCCAACGTCAATATCCAGATCCAGGCAGCCGGTTCCTCTACAGCACCTCCCGCGCTTACCGAGGGTACCTCCAATCTGGGCCCCATGAGCCGACAGATGAAGGATAAGGAAATCGAAGCCTTTGAACGAAAATACGGGTATAAGCCCACGGCTATTCGAGTGGCCATCGATGCCCTGGCGGTATTTGCACATAAGGATAACCCCATCGAAGGTCTCAGCATCGAGCAGGTGGATGCCATTTTTTCCTCCACCCGTAAATGTGGCGGTGCGGCGGATATCACCAACTGGGGTGATCTGGGCCTGACCGGCGCATGGGCCAGTCGTAATATACAACTCTATGGTCGTAACTCTGTATCAGGTACCTACGGTTATTTCAAAAAGAAGGGTCTGTGTAAGGGGGACTTCAAGAATACGGTGAATGAACAGCCGGGTTCGGCCTCCGTGGTGCAATCCATATCTGCTTCGGTAAACAGTATCGGCTATTCAGGTATAGGCTATGTTACTTCCGGTGTGAAGGCAGTACCTCTGGCCAAGAAAGACGGTATGCCCTTTGTGGAAGCCACGCCGGAGCGTGCCATCAGTGGCGAGTACCCGCTGTCCCGCTTTCTCTACGTGTATGTCAACAAGCATCCCAACAAGCCATTGGCTCCACTGGATCGTGAATTCCTGAAGCTGGTACTTTCCAAGCAGGGTCAGGAAGTGGTGGTGAAAGATGGTTATATACCACTACCACTCAAGGTCATCGAACAGGAACTGGGAAAGCTCTAAGTTCACTCTACAGGTTGTTTTTGAAGTGTGGTTTCGCTTCTCCGATCCCCCGCAATGCGGGGGATTTTTTTGCCTGGGTGAAAATTATGCAGTTTCACCAAAGCTTCATTTGCAAGTCAAGCCGGCGTCATAATTGCTGGGTAGTCTGCGCAGCGTTCGTTTCGTCTTATAACCACTGCGTAGGGGTATACCATGAAAAATCTGATTTCCATTCACAGCTCAGTGCTGGCCGCTGCCATAGCGGCAACATTGGGATCCATGTCATTGAAGGCAGCCGATGGTGGCGCTGTTTGGTATGCCGAGGATTTCGGCAGCCTGGTGGATAAAATGCTGCACAACCGCTCCATGGAGTACTTTGGTGTTTGGCGGCCACTCGTGGATTCTGCGCCCGTCAGTGTGAGTGCCTATCGTGAACCTCACCAGTGGGCCAGCGAACAGGTGAAGTTGGCCAAGGGCCTGCGTGCTCGCTATCTCACCCGCAGGGCCGCCGATAAGACCGATATGATGGCGCTGTACCCAACCACAAATCCCACCCATCTGATTACCTGTGTGGAAGGTGGACGGGAAGTTATAGCCATACGTGCGGATGGTACGGAAAAGTTCAATCCATCGATACAGCGCATTCATCTGGAAACCGGTAAGGTGGAAACCATGGTGCGGGGTATGGACCGCTGTGACGGTATCCGTACTACGGCCTGGGGTACCATACTCGCCACGGAAGAAACCGATGACGGTATCGCTGTGGAAATCCTCGACCCCCTGACGGTGACAGAGGAAACCATTATTGACCGTGGTTTACCGGGGATGCCGGGTCAGACCACCAATGAAGATAAGGTGACCAAGCGTTTCCACATGCCGGTAATGGCCTGGGAAGGGCTCACAGTACTGGAAAACGGGGTTGTGATTGCCGGTGATGAATTGCGTCCAGGCAGTGATTTTCCCGACAGTGATGGTGGTGCCATCTTCAAATTCATTCCCGATACGCCATTGTTGGGTGGAGGCATGATCAATATCCTGGCCCAGTCCCCTC
>CBDUNQ010000104.1:0-7012 GCA_965368625.1 uncultured Gammaproteobacteria bacterium | reverse complement strand
CAAACAGGGAACGGTGGGTCGCACGCAGATGATCAGGCAGGGTCTTTTCATCCACGGCAAACCCGTGATTCTGGCTGGTGATCATCACCACTCCGGTATCCAGTTGCTGCACCGGATGATTGGCCCCGTGATGGCCGAATTTCATTTTCACGGTTTTCGCACCGCTGGCAAGAGATAACAATTGATGCCCCAGGCAAATACCAAAGGTCGGTAGACCCGTGGGCAGCAACTGCTGAATGGCACGAATCGCGTAGTCGCAGGGTTCCGGATCACCGGGGCCATTGGAAAGAAACAAGCCATCGGGTTGCAGCGCTTCCACTTCGGCCGCGGGCGTCTGGGCCGGCACCACCGTTACCCGGCAGCCCCGGTCCACCAGCATGCGCAAAATATTGCGTTTGACGCCAAAATCGTAAGCCACCACATGGTATGGCTGGGTCGCGGCCTCCCGGTCTGCCGGCAAGCCATTGGCCAGGGACCAGCTTCCCTGGTTCCAGGTGTAGGCCGAAGCGGTACTGACCTCGCGCGCCAGATCCATGCCTTTCAACCCGGCAAAGGCCTTGGCAGCCGCTACCGCCGCGACTTCGTCAATGGCATCACCCGCCACAATACAACCGGACAGTGCGCCTTTTTCCCGCAGAATCCGTGTCAGGCGCCGAGTATCGATATCGGCGATACCGACGATATTATGTGTCCGCAAATAGCTTTCCAAATCAGCGTCTGCACGCCAGTTGCTCATTTGCTGAGGCACATCACGCACCACCAGGCCGGCGCATTGCACCCGGTCCGATTCCTCATCTTCTTCATTAACACCCACATTGCCGATGTGGGGGTAGGTCAGGGTTACAATCTGTCGCGCATAGGATGGGTCGGTAAGGATTTCCTGGTATCCGGTAAGTGCTGTATTGAACACCACTTCACCAACGGTCTGTCCATCCATTCCAATGGACTCGCCTCGAAACAGGCTGCCATCTTCGAGGGCCAGTAAGGCAGCTTTCCGCAAGGGGAACCTCCACAGCTAGATGTGCAAAGCGGGAAGACCGGCAAGGCTTCCCGCTTGTAATGAATTGCTGACACCGGGCGGTGCCATATGCTGGGACCCCATTCTACTGCATGCCCCCCGGGGTGTCTATGGAGATGCCGGTGGTGCCGAAGAGGACTATTGCTTCAAATTCAATACGTCCTGCATATCATACAAACCCGCAGGACGCCCCTGCAGCCAGGCCGCGGCGCGGGCGGCCCCCTTGGCGAAGGTCATGCGACTGGATGCCTTGTGGGTGATTTCCACGCGCTCGCCGATGCCGGCGAACAGTACCGTGTGATCGCCGACGATATCGCCGGCGCGGATGGTTTCAAAGCCGATGGTCTTCGGGTCCCGTTCCCCGGTCTGACCTTCACGGCCATAGACGGCGCAATGGCGCAAGTCCCTTCCCAGGGCATCAGCCACCACTTCCCCCATGCGCAAGGCGGTTCCCGAAGGGGCATCCACCTTGTGGCGGTGATGGGCTTCGACGATTTCCACGTCATAGTCATCCCCCAGCACCCGGGCCGCCATATCCAGCAACTTCAGGCAAAGGTTCACACCAACGCTCATATTGGGAGCAAACACCATGGGAATATCCGTAGCCGCCGCCGTCAGGACCTGTTTCTGTTCGTCGGTGAATCCGGTGGTGCCTATCACCATGGCGCGCCCCGCACCGCGACACAACCCCAGGTTTGCCAGGGTGGCATCCGGGCGGGTGAAGTCAATAAGTACATCGAAATCCTGCTGCACAGCGGCAAGATCAGCCCCCACCTTCACCCCCAGGGTACCGATACCGGCCAATTCACCGGCATCGACACCCAACAGGGAACTCTCGGGATGTTCCAGCGCAACGCTGACCGCCAGCCCCTCCCAGGCCTGGCAGGCCTCGATCAGCGCGCGGCCCATACGGCCCCCGGCTCCGGCAATCGCAATTCGGGTCATAGCTTTGTTTCCTTACCCCTGGAGGTGCATGGCCGAAACCATGCCCATGGTGATTGGCAATCTGTCAGTAAAAATGTACAGCTCATGGATGGTGGTCGGTGGCCCCACTACGGGGCGGAATTCAGAATTTCATGCCTTCAAAAAACTTTTTCACACCATCAAGCCAGGAGGTTTCCTGCGGGCTGTGTCGGGACCCTCCCTCGTTCATGGTTTTTTCCAGTTCACGCAACAATTCTTTCTGTTTACTGTTCAAGTCCACCGGAGTTTCCACGGCCACCTTGCACAGTAGATCACCCACGGCGCCACCGCGCACCGATTTGACTCCCTTGCCACGCAGGCGGAACAGTTTACCGGTCTGGGTTTCTTCGGGAATCCGCAGCTTCACCCGGCCATCCAGGGTAGGCACTTCCAGCTCCCCGCCCAGGGCGGCAGTGACAAAGCTGATGGGTACTTCACAGTACAGGTCACTTTCATCGCGCACAAAGATGGGGTGTGGCTTGACGCTGATCTGAACATAGAGGTCCCCCGGCGGGCCACCGTTTTCACCGATTTCGCCTTCTCCGGAGAGGCGTATCCGGTCACCGTTATCCACCCCCGGCGGCACCTTGACAGAGAGGGTCTTCTGTTCCTTGATCCGCCCCTGGCCATGACAACTGGGACAGGGGTCGGAAATGGTGGTACCGGTACCGCGACAATTGGGACAGGTTTGCTGAATGGAAAAGAAGCCCTGCTGCATGCGCACCTGGCCGTGACCACCGCAAGTGGTACAGGTGGTGGGTTTACTGCCTTCCCTGGCCCCGCTACCATCGCAGCTGCCACACTTCACCATGGTGGGTACACGAATCTTCACCGTGGAACCACGCACGGCATCTTCCAGGCTCAGCTCCAGGTTATAGCGCAGGTCAGCACCACGATACACACGGTTTCCACCACGGGCACCACCACCGCCACCCCCGCCGAAGATGTCGCCAAACACATCCCCGAAAATATCACTGAAACTGGCGCCACCGGGACCACCCGCCCCGGGGCCGCCTCCCATATTGGGGTTTACCCCGGCATGACCGAATTGATCATACGCGGCCCGCTTGCGGGCATCGGAAAGGATTTCATAGGCTTCCTTGGCTTCCTTGAATTTGCCTTCGGATTCCTTGTTATCGGGGTTACGGTCAGGGTGATGCTTTTGTGCCGCGCGACGGTACGCCTTCTTGATTTCCGCTTCGCTGGCATTCTTGGCAACCCCCAGCACTTCATAGTAATCACGATTCGACATATTGCGTTTTCGCTTTCAAATAATCAGATGGCTTTTTGCCCATCGCCAAAAAACCTGAAAAAGAATTCACTGCAAAGACCCGTGGACTACAGCCCCGACCTACTCGCTCGCGAGCCAAGCGAAGCTTTGCAGAAAATTCATCGCATAAAAAACAAACCGGGAACAACAAAAGATCCGAAATCGGCACGCCGATTCCGGATCTTCCGCTGCAACCCTCATTTCCTGTCAGGGTACCTGAAAACAGGCCCCCTGGGCAGGAGGGAGTTAATGGGTTCGACGCGGCCCTACTTGTTATCTTCCTTGACCTCTTCGAACTCGGCATCCACCACATCGTCCGCACCTTTGTCCGCCTTGGCATCCGCACCCGCAGCGCCGGCGGCACCTGCCCCGGCGGCACCGGCGGCTCCGGCAGCACCTTCACCTTCGGCAGATTGCTGTGCATAGAGGCGCTCCGCGAGTTTGGCGGAAACCTCCGACAGGGCTTCGGTCTTGGCCTCGATGGCGGCCTGATCGTCCTGCTTGATCACGGCTTCCAGGTCCTTGATGGCCGCCTCGATCTTTTCCTTTTCGTCCGCTTCCACCTTGTCACCCAGATCCTTGAGGGACTTGTTGGTGGCGTGAATCAGGTTATCCGCCTTGTTGCGGGCATCGGCCAGGGCGTGGAACTTCTTGTCTTCATCGGCGTGGGCCTCGGCATCCTTCACCATCTTTTCGATTTCTTCATCGGAAAGACCGCTGGAAGCCTTGATGACAATGGATTGTTCCTTGCCGGTAGCCTTGTCCTTGGCAGACACATTGAGAATACCATTGGCATCCAGATCAAAGCTCACTTCGATCTGCGGCATGCCACGCGGGGACGGTGGAATGTCGCTCAGATCGAAACGACCCAGTGATTTATTGGCCGAAGCGATTTCACGTTCGCCCTGCAATACATGCACGGTAACCGCGGTCTGATTATCATCCGCCGTGGAAAACACCTGCGAAGCCTTGGTAGGGATGGTGGTGTTTTTCTCGATCAGCTTGGTCATCACGCCGCCCAGGGTCTCGATCCCCAGGGACAGGGGTGTGACATCCAGCAGCAACACATCTTTCACTTCACCACCCAGCACACCGCCCTGAATGGCGGCACCAATGGCTACCGCTTCGTCGGGGTTCACGTCGCGACGTGGTTCGCGGCCGAAGAAATCCTCCACCGCCTGCTGCACCTTGGGCATACGGGTCTGACCACCCACCAGGATGACATCGTTGATTTCGCTGGCCGACATGCCGGCATCCTTGAGTGCCACCTTACAGGGTTCGATGGTGCGTACGATGAGGTCTTCCACCAGGGATTCCAGCTTGGCACGGGTAAGCTTGATGTTCATGTGCTTGGGACCCGAGGCATCGGCCGTGACATAAGGCAGATTCACATCGGTCTGCTGGCTGGATGACAGCTCGATCTTGGCCTTTTCGGCAGCTTCCTTCAGGCGCTGCATGGCCAGTGGATCGCCACGCAGATCGATGCCCTGGTCTTTCTTGAACTGGTCAGCCAGGTAATCGATGATGCGCTTATCAAAGTCTTCACCACCCAGGAAGGTATCCCCATTGGTGGAAAGCACTTCAAATTGATGCTCGCCATCCACATCGGCAATTTCGATGATGGAAATATCAAAGGTACCGCCACCCAGGTCATACACGGCGACCTTCACATCGCCGCGTTTCTTGTCCATGCCATAGGCCAGAGCCGCGGCGGTAGGCTCGTTGATGATGAGCTTTACATCAAGACCGGCGATCTTGCCGGCATCCTTGGTGGCCTGTCGCGGGGACTCGTTGAAGTACGCCGGTCCGGTGATCACCGCCTCGGTGACGGCTTCACCCAGGTAGTCTTCCGCCGTCTTTTTCATTTTCTGCAATACCCGCGCGGAAATTTCCGGGGCCGCCATTTTCTTGCCCTTGGCTTCCACCCAGGCATCGCCGTTATCGGCCTTGACGATTTTGTAGGGCACAAGACCGATATCTTTCTGTACTTCCTTATCCTCGAAGCGGCGGCCGATAAGGCGCTTGACCGCGTAGAGGGTGTTTTCCGGATTGGTGACCGCCTGACGCTTGGCAGCCTGGCCAACCAGCACTTCATCACCGTCCGCAAAGGCGACAATGGACGGCGTGGTGCGGTCGCCCTCACTGTTTTCAATTACCCGGGGCTTACCACCTTCCATTACTGCTACACAGGAATTGGTGGTACCCAGGTCGATGCCGATGATTTTACCCATTTGTGAATCTCCGTAACTGAATATGCTCTAAATTCGGTTTGCTTACCGTCTGCCCTCTTCATGGGGGCGGGAATTGACAATTCAAGACCTGCCGATCAGGGTCAGCCTTCGGCCTTGGACACCATGACCATGGCCGGGCGCACCAGCCGCTCATTCAACAGGTAGCCGCGCTGTACCACGGCTACCACCGTATTGGGTTCAACGTCGGCACGCGGCTGCATGGACATGGCTTCGTGAAACTCGGGATTGAATTTCTCTCCGGCCGGATTCACTTCCTTGACGCCGAATTTTTCCAGGGCAGCGGCCAGCATCTGCAAGGTCAACTCACTGCCTTCCAGTAATTTCCCCGGGTCGATGCTCTCCCCTTCGCTGGCGGCAGATATACCCATTTCCAGGCTGTCCTTGACCGGCAACAGGGCCTGTACGAATTTTTCCAACGCGAATTTGTGTGCATGGGAAAGGTCACGTTCGTGGCGCTTGCGCATGTTTTCCATTTCCGCCTGCAGGCGCAGACTCTGGTTCCAGTGTTCATCCGCCTTGGCGCGGGCATCCTCCAACAGTACGGTCATTTCCGCAGGATCCAGCCCGGCAGCCGTTTCCGGCGTGGCCTTATCTTCCGCATCTGCAGCCGGGTTGCTCACTTCTTCCACCGCAGGCTCTTCCACAGGCTTATCCTCACTAACCATCTAAAACTCCATATTTCAATAATTTAAAATATATTCTTAAAGCATAAAATGATATATATGGTCGCCGCCGACGAATCCAGTGAGCCCTATTTGGGGGCTAATCCCTGGGATTCAAGGCCGCACCCATAATTTTTGCCGTGGCATCCACGATGGGGATGATGCGCTCATAGGCCATACGCGTGGGGCCGATGACACCCAGCACCCCCACCACCCGGCCATCCACCGTGTAGGGCGCGGTGACCACGCTGCATTCATCCAGCATCTGATAGCCGGATTCTTCCCCGATAAAGATCTGCACACCTTCCCCATGACCGCATTGATCCAGCAGGTGGAGGATATCGCGCTTGCGATTGAAGGCTTCAAACAGTTGCCGCAGGGTGCTGAGGTCACGGAGCTCATCAAATTCCATCAGATTGGTTTGCCCGGCCAATACAAAGTCATCGCCATCTTCCGCCGCATTGAGGGCTGAATCGGCCATTTCCATGGCCATGCGCATCATACGGTTCATATCTTCCCGAGCATCCTTCATTTCGCGAATGAGGATTTGCCGCACTTCATTGAGATCCCGTCCGGCAAAGTGCTGGTTGAGGTAATTGGAGGCTTCCTGTAATTCCGACTGGGTATAGGGGCGGTCCACCTTGAGAATGCGGTTCTGTACTTCCCGGTCGCTGATGACCAGTACGGCCAGAACCCGATGTTCCGATAGTGGCAGGAATTCAACCCTTTTCAGTGCGGCATGCTCCCGTTTGGGCAGGGTGACCACACCCGCCAGCTGAGTGATACTGGAAAGCAGGGATGAAGCCGATTCCACCAGACCCTTGGCATCCTGATCCTGATCCACCTG
>CBDUNQ010000103.1:0-7041 GCA_965368625.1 uncultured Gammaproteobacteria bacterium | reverse complement strand
CATAAGATACCGGCCTGCGCCGGTATGACGCGGCTTTTTCTGACCACGGTCATTGCGAACGGAGTGAAGCAATCCCTTACCGTCGGCGCCATGCTGTCGGGTTTCTGAGGGCCAGGTGCAGCGGAGATCCGCAATCGCCCAACCTTCCTGCCAGCGTCATAAGATACCGGCCTGCGCCGGTATGACGAAGACGAATTAACGTTAAATATATTCAATAATAAATTGATTATAATGTATTTAATTATTTTTTATATTGCATCTTACCCCCTTCAGGCGCGGCGGATTTCCTGCAATTTACATTGCTCGTCAATGACCATGACGAATTCTCCGGCAATGCCTTCATGGCGAACAAAAGGGCGCAATGCGGATGCGGGAAACTGTACTCGTTGACCATCCAGGGCGTGCACAATCACGATGCTGGCCGCACCCTGGTAGTAGCGCAAATAGGCTTGCCTATCGATAGCCAGACGAAAGCGAATTTCCCTCATCCAACCACCTCACCCAGATACTGTCGAAGATTGTTACAGTTTTTGATTGCGACCATAGATTAGTTTTTCTATATATTATGAAAGGTTACAATACCATGCACCATTCGTAAGCGATTGTAGTAAAAAGTTCTTACTGATTCAAAAATATGAGGCACTTTTAAAATCAATAACATAGCATATCCACCTTATCCATTACCCTGAAGACATGTCGATTTTCTTTACAGGTTACACTTTCGAACATCCGGCGAAATACTCGAATAAACAGCTAAACAAATGTTAATCCTGGAATTATTTATTATGGCATGTATTTTGCTATAAATAACACTGGAGATTGAGTCTATACTCAAGTTTGAGGTGCGACAGGATAGCCGCGCCCCCGGGATCCAATGATCAGGAACCCATTAGAATGCATTCCGTAGCCAGGGAGGAGTCGGTATTGCAGATAACAGATAAGAGTGTCGTAGCACATGAAAACCATGATTTCTTTCGCATCGAGCCTGTTTGTCAGTGCCCTGCTGCTCGCCACCCCGGTCCAGGCTTCCAGTGTCTGCTGTGGTGAGGAAGATCAACCCATCCCTCATCAGGATCCCATTGAACGTTTAATCGGTACAGAAAACCTGCGCATGGTGGGTGATGAGCAACTTACGTTTATTGCCTCGGATTCCATGATCCAGGCGCAACTGCTTACTCGCTGGCCGGGATTCGTGAAGGATTTCGGCTTCACCAGCCCTGATGAGCACTTCAATACCCTGGTGAACCGCAAGCATGACATCATCACCCAGGATGTGACACCGGATAGCGAGCTCATGTTTGATGCCCGCATCTGGGCGCAACCGCGCCGCGCGAGTGCGGTGGAACTGGCTCCCTTCTTCAATGACTACATGACCGTCTGGTCCATCAGTGATGGTGAGCATGCCGGAGGCTTTTTGTTTTCCTGGGAAAACGTCCTGAGCCGTGGCCAATCCAGCATCCACGACTTCTCTGTAGTGGTGAGCGGTATACAGCTCTACACGCCACCCATCGGCAATCTGGCTGAAGTGCCCGTTCCGGCTGCTGTCTGGTTATTCGGCTCCGGTTTGATCGGCCTGGCAGGATTCCTGCGTCGCCGTTCACTGTAACCCCATAGCCCTACCCGTTCCGCGACCTAATCCTTGGTCGCGGAACCATTCGTTTTCCGTTCGATAAAATCCACCACCAGTTGCGGTGAACGCATACCGCGGAATTCATTGACGTCCAGCCGATAGGCCATGCGTATCCGCTCTCCGGGTTGCAGATCGGCATGTTCCGCCTGACCAAAGGCAATGGCATCCAGCACCAATTCCCCTGACAGGGGACGCAGCCGCATCTTCAAATGTTTTTCGCCCACCACACGCTGATCCTGTACACAGAAATCACCATCGAACATGGGCTCCGGAAATCCCTGCCCCCAGGGTCCGGCATGGCGTAGTTGTTCCGCCATCTCCAGGTTCAACTCGGTGCACTGCAACTCACCATCACTGTACAAGACACCATGTAGATCCTCTTCGGATAAATGCCTCTCCACTTCTCTGGAGAAGGCCTTCTGAAAGGCATCCAGATCCGCACAGGACAGGGACAGCCCCGCTGCCATGGCATGGCCACCGAATTTATGGATGAGTTGGGGGTGGGCGGCGGCAATGGCATCCAGCACATCGCGAATGTGCACTCCGGGAACCGAGCGTGCGGATCCCTTGATATCACCGTTGCCGGCATCGGCAAAGGCGATCACCGGACGGTGCACCCGCTCCTTGATGCGGGAAGCCAGTATTCCGATCACTCCCTGATGCCATGATGGATCATACAGACAAAGCCCTCGGGGCAGGCTTTGCTCATCCAGTTGAACCTGTTCCAGGGTGGCCATGGCCTGGGCCTGCATATCACTTTCGATTTCACGCCGTTCCCGGTTCAGGCTATCCAGGGATTCTGCCAGGGTATGTGCCCGTTGAGGATCGTCCGTGAGCAGGCATTCGATGCCCAGGGACATATCTTCCAGGCGCCCAGCGGCATTGAGTCGGGGACCAACGGAAAACCCCAGATCACTGGCCACAATGCGCGTGGGATTGCGCCCGGACACTTCAATGAGCGCACGTATCCCGGGCACGCAGCGGCCGGCACGAATGCGCGCCAAGCCCTGTTGCACCAGTATCCGGTTGTTATGATCCAGGGGCACCACATCGGCGACCGTACCCAGGGCCACAATATCGAGCCACTCCGCCAGGTTGGGTTCAGGGATCCCCCGGGAGGAAAACCACCCGCATTCACGCAAGTGTGCGCGCAGGGCCAACAAGACGTAAAAGGCCACGCCCACACCCGCCAGGTGTTTGCTGGGAAAGGCATCGCCGGGAAGATTGGGGTTTACCATGGCATCGGCCTGAGGCAACTCCTGGCCTGCCAGATGATGGTCGGTAATCAATACCCGTATTCCCCGCTGGCGCGCCGCCGCTACTCCCTGAATGCTGGAAATGCCATTATCCACTGTCATGATCAAATGCGGTTGTCGCTCAGCGGCGACGGCTACGATTTCCGGGGTGAGGCCATAACCATATTCAAAGCGATTGGGTACCAGATAATCCACTTCTGCCGCTCCCAGGGCGCGCAGGGCGCGCACCGACAGGGCGCTGCTGGTGGCGCCATCGGCATCAAAATCACCGACCACCAGAATCCGCTGCCGCTGTTCCAGGGCTTCGTACAACAGAGCAACCGCGGCATCGATACCACCAAGGCATTCCAGGGGGTGTAAATGCCGTAGCCCGGTATCCAATTCCTGTGCATCACGAATATCACGCGCAGCATAAATGCGCTGTAACACCGGTGGTAACTGTCCGGCCAACGTTCCTACAATGGTTTTTGGGGTACGACGTACAATTCGATGCTGCATTTCACTTCCTGATGGACGGCCAGGGGCCTGGATTGCGGAATTCACCAGCCGCTAAAGGGCTCCCATTATGCCTTACTGACTTGCCCGCCACAGCCGAAAAATCCCGATGCCATGGGCAACCCTTCAGATGCTGGGAAGCCCCCGCCTGCTTGACTATAGTGATACTGAGTATCTACCGGACTGCATTTCGGCCAAGAGACCGCCTGGTGGCTGGCAAATTTCCCGGCACTACTATAGGAAATCACTTCAGGTCAAGGGCTTAGCGGTCGCTAAGTGAATGGACAAATGGCTTTGAATTCCTTACCCTGCAGGGACGAGAGCGGATCGTTTCCGCCAGGATAAGATAACAAATTCATTTGATCCCATTTTGGGCTTTGTAACGACATAAAGTACTAATTCCATGTCTACGGCGTATGCCCCTACGGGCACCACAAGGAGTGAGGACGGATTGCCTGCAAAATTGCGGGTCGCCATACTGTCTGGCTCGGAGAAACGTCGCGCCGCGCTGAAATTCCAGCTACAACAGTGCAATCTCCAGGTAACTGCCGCCCTGCCCTTTGATGCCGATTGCGCTGCCAGCATTGCCTCCATGCAGCCGGAAGTCATCCTCGCGGATATGAACGAGGCCAATGACGATGAATTCGATGTTCTTGATGAAGTGCTTGGCAGTCAGGAATTTCCATTGGTACTCAATGACGCCAGTGCCACCCCGCTGGAAATATTGGCCAATGCCAAATGGGGCCAGGCGGTTGCGGAAAAATTACTGGCGGCGGTACGGCCAGCCAGCGCAGCAGCAACTCAGCCTCAAACGCGACCCAGTGAACCAACGGCAAACAAGCCGGATCCGTTAATCGCTACAGCGGCGACAACAGAGACACCGGCCACACCGGAGCCGGCCCAGGAAATTTCGAAAACCAACCTCGACCTGGATGCCCTGCAAGGTGACATCAAACCGGAAGATGCCGCCGCACTGGAAGCGGAAGTGGCTGCCGCATTGCAGGAATTACAGGATCAACAGGCGGAGCACAGCCCCTTACCCTTCCAGGAAACCAGTGCACCCGACACTGCGGAATCCGTACCGGACCTAATTCCCGTGCAGGAAACCGCACCCGTGGAGACAGCCGCTAGGGATCTGCAGGAAGAAAGGGAAGCGGATTCCGCAGGACTGGAAGTTTCTCCTGTGGAAGACCTGTTCCCGCGCAGCCGAAGTGATGCAGCAACCGAAATTGACAACGAGGCTGACATACCGGAAACGCCAGCGAGCAGTGAAAGCCTGCAGGAATCCGGTGCCTCCTTACGGGAAATGCTGCGGGAAACCCGCCACAAAACCCAACCTGTTCAAAAGCGCAGCAAGGGTGCAGCCATACGTGCACTACTCACCAGCCCATTCCGAGCCATGGCGCAATGGAAGAGTCACTTGCGGACCGCACCCTGGCGCCTGGTGCCCCCCCTGGTGAATCTGGCCCTGATCTGCCTGATCCTGGCAACCATAACCGCCATGGTCATGCAGTTCCGTAACGAACCACAGTTGCTACCACCACCTCCACCGCCGGTAGCCATGACCCAGAAGCCGACAAAGAAAATGCCTAATGTGGCGCTCATTGCCAACCTGCATTTGTTCGGCACGGCATCCGCCGCACCCCAGCAACCCGTGGCCGTGGTCAATGCCCCTGAAACCACCCTGAAACTGATTCTGGATGGCGTATTGTCCTCCGATGACGGCGCGGTGGATCGGGCCATTATTTCCAGTAGATCCTCTCCCGCCAAGGCCTACCAGGTGGGGGATCCATTACCGGAAAATGCCACCCTGCGTCATATTTACTCGGACCACATCATCCTTGAGCGCAATGGCCGTCCGGAAATGTTGAAACTGCAAACCGATGACTCGGTGAAAATCACCCGCCACGCGGAACCTGTCAACAGCAATAACAATGGCTTTGTTCCCAGGCCACCGGACCCGCTGGAACGCTATATCAATCCAGACATGGGGAATCCGGATCCGGGAATCCCACCACCACAACCCTATATCGATCCCTACATGGATCCCAATAGCGCGGTTTATGGCACGGTGGATCCCGACGCACCGGTTCGATAAAGCGATACCGGCCTGCGCCGGTATGACAGCCTTATTCTAACCACCGGCATTGCCCCGGCTAACGCCGGTATGACAAGCCTTTTTTAACCATCGTCATTGCGAACGTAGTGAAGCAATCTTCACAAGGCCGGCACCAGACAATCTGGCTTCTGTACGGCTACTGCCAACCTGCCTGGAGATGGCTGCGCTATGCTCGCAGTGACCGTGGCGTTTGTAATGCGTAGACAGGATTTGCATTTGCACTGGATTATCGATTTCAATCTGTACCGGAAGGATGATGGGTAACATGGCTATCCAGCAGGCTGCGAATACCGGGAGCAGACAGCAACGTGCTGTATTGTCCAAGGCGATACACAGCAGCAGCTTCCTCAGCACGAAATACCTCCCGGTCATTGAATACGCCACGGTATATCTGTAAACAACGATGGAAATCCTTGCTTATGGATAGTCTCAACTTCAGGTGTTCACAACCCCCACCCTGACGGGGGAACAATTGTGAAAACTGCTTATCCGTACAATGCCCCGCACGCAACCAGGCTTCCAATCGCTGGATATCCTGATCCCACTGGGGCACATCATTGTTATAGGAAAAATCAGGATCCAGAGTCCAGGGCAATGAAGTTTCAAAATAATAATGCTGTGGAAGATGCAACTGATCCTCCTCTGGCAACAATTGAATTAATTGATACAGGGTTTCTTCACTGAAACGTTCCGGTGGCAATGGCAGCAATGCATCGGAAGCGCGTAATCCATCGGCTTGTACCTGGGGTGCCGGTGTAATGGTCAGCCGTGGATAGCCCTGGTTTTCATCCGCTTCATGAGTGTCAGATCGTTGTGCGCGCGCCAATGCATGATCAACTGCCTTTGAACGTGCAAGCTGCCCTCCGGAATACTCATGACTGGCATCGGCATGTAATAACAGATCCCAATGCCAGGGTGCGACTGTGCTTTCCACGGAAGTGACATCGTCCTGCGGAGCACTGGGCTGATCCCTTGCGAGGCGCAATGCCGTATCGGCCGTATGACCCAGCAAGCCTTCATCCACCGCGTGCAGGGATTTTTCTACCCACTGCCATTCATTCTGTATATTCACACCCATGGAAAGCTTGACCATTGACTCCCCACGGACGCTAGTCGGGGAAAAAGCGGCACTCACCAGTGATGGCAGATCCGGTAGCGGCTCCAACATGGCCATGGTGCCCAGTGGATAGCTTTTCCCCGAATCCTTACCGGCGTCCGCCTGTACCAGCAGATCGCGGGACACTCCCAACCATTGCCGCTCACGCGCATCCATGAGGGTGAGCATCAATCTCGGTTGTGGCCCCTCTCCTTCATATTCAAAACTGGTTCCAGATAACAATGCCTGGTTCAGCCGGCGTGCAAAAAGGTCTTCATGTACATTGGTACAAAAGGGCAGCAGCGTCAGATCAAGATAGGGAATCCGTCCCGGGCAGAGCCGACTTAACTGGTATACCAGATTCATGCGATCACGGCGGATATTCAGTTGACCGGATGTGAGGATTTGCAGAAAATCCGCCGGACTTCCTCCATAGGCATAATAG